>CAYOIG010000304.1:0-1582 GCA_964403915.1 uncultured Myxococcaceae bacterium | reverse complement strand
CGTCCGGCGCCGGACGTACGACGTTGGTCGGCGCAGATCGTTGGCACCATCGTAGCGGTCTTCGCCGTCACACTTTGGGCTCTTCAAGCGAAGCCGCACGGCTGATCATCGAGCGCACGCTGCCACGCTGAGCCTCCCCCGGCTTCGTGGACACCCCAGATTGCACGGAAGTGCGGTAGGAGTGTGCCATGGGACGACGCAGGGCGAGACGGAAGTTCAGTGCTGAGTACAAGTCCGAGGTGGTCGAGCTGGTCCGGACGAGCGGCCGGAGCATCGGCGCTATTGCGAAGGAGATGGATCTCACCGAGACGTGCGTGCGGGCGTGGGTGCGCCAGGCGGAGGTGGACGCCGGCCGGGGCCCGAAGGGGGCGCTGACGACGGCGGAGCAGGACGAGCTGAGTCGGCTCCGGCAGGAGAACCGGACGCTGCGGATGGAGCGCGAAATCCTCCGAAAAGCGGCGGCCTTCTTCGCGAAGGAGAACGCGTGAGGTTCGCGTTCATCGACGGGGAGAAGGCCCATTACCCGGTGCGGATGCTGTGTCGGCTGCTCGCGGTCTCGCGGGCGGGATTCTATGCCTGGAAGCGGCGCCGTCCCTCGGCGCGGGAGCGGGAGGACATGCAGCTCGGGGTGGAGGTGGCGGCGATCCACGCGGAGAGCAAGCGGCGCTACGGAAGCCCACGGATCCATGACGAGCTGCGCGAGCGCGGGCGGCGGGTCGGTCGCAAGCGGGTGGCGCGGGTGATGCGGGATCGTGGGCTGCGGGCGCGCGGAGGTCGCCGCAGGCGGCCGCGGACGACCGACTCGCGCCACGCCCTGCCGGTGGCGGCGAATCTGCTCGCGCGCAGCTTCCGCGTCGACGAGCCGAACGTGGCCTGGGTGGGCGACATCACCTACCTGCCGACGGCGGAGGGCTGGCTGTACCTGGCGGTGCTGCTGGACCTCTTCTCGCGGCGGGTGGTGGGCTATGCGCTCTCCGAGCGGATCGACACGGAGCTGGTGCTCACGGCGCTGCGCCGGGCGCTCGCGACGCGCCGACCGACCGGGGCGCTCCTGCACCACACGGACCGTGGGAGCCAATACGCGAGCCATGCCTACCGGGCGGTGCTCGAAGCGCATGGCCTCGTCGCCAGCATGAGCCGCCGCGGCGACTGCTACGACAACGCGGTGGCCGAGAGCTTCTTCTCGACGCTCGAGATGGAGCTCGTGATCGAGAGCGACTGGGCCACGAAGGCCCAGGCCGCCGTGGCGGTGTCCGAGTACATCGACGGCTTCTACAACCCGGTGCGGCGCCACACCACGATCGGCTCGATGAGCCCGATCGCGTTCGAGCGGCTTCACGCGTCCAGCCTGAGGGAGAGCAGGGGCTCCGCCCCCGCACCCCCGCAGAAGGGGAAAGGTTCCCCAGACTCCAGATCCGGAAGCAGAGCAGCGTAAAGCAAGTGTCTACGAGATCGGGGCAGGTTCAGGCCTTCCCCATACCCTCGAGCCCTTCCTCGCTCAGCACTTCCATCGCCTGCTCCGCCGCAGTAGCCTCGCCCTCGTAGTGGGCCATCTCGTCTCCCTCCTTTGTTGGGTCTCACA
>CAYOIG010000303.1:0-2198 GCA_964403915.1 uncultured Myxococcaceae bacterium | reverse complement strand
CGGGCGTCCGATGCCGACCGACTCAGGAGAAAAGGCGCGGCACGAGCAGCAGGCTGAACACCGTGATCACGACCACGCCCGCGAGGTCGAGGGCGAGCCCCGCGGCCGCCATGCGCGGGAGCGAGATCCAGCCCGTGCCATAGGCGATGGCATTCGGCGGCGTGGCGACCGGGAGCGCGAAGCCGCACGAAGCCGCGAGCGCCGCGGGAATCATCAGCACCAGTGGAGGCGCGCCGATGGCCGCCGCCGTGGCCGCGAGCACCGGCATGAGCAGCGTCGCGGTCGCCGTGTTGCTGGCCAGCTCCGAGAGCAGCGTGGTCATCACGCTGACGCCTCCCACCACGGCCGGGAGCGGCGCCTGGGCCAGCGCCGCGAGGCGTCCTGCGAGCCAGCGCGCGAGGCCCGTGGCCTCGAAGGCCCCGGCCAGCGCGAAGCCACCGCCCATCAGCAGCAACACCCCCCAGGGCACGCGCTCCTGGACCGTCTTCCAGTCGAGAAGCGGCGCTCGCTGGCCGGGCCTTGCCGCGGCGCCGTGCGCGGAGAAGAGGAAGAGCGAGAGCCCGACGCCGAGCGCCACGGTCGCGTCGCCCACGAAACGCGGCTCGGGCAGGAGCTCGGACCAGCCGGGCAGGCGCAGGGCTCCGAGCGCGACCGGCGAGCGAAAGATCCACAGCACGGCTGCGGAAGCGAATGCCAGGAGCACGCGGCGTTCGCCCTGGCTCATGGCCCCGAGGCGCTCGCGCTCGGCGTCCACCGTGGCGCGGCTCGCCGTGCCGAACGCGAACCGGGCGAGCGGCGTCTCCGGAGCGAGCCGCAGCAGGATCGGGTAGCAGATCGCGACGAGCACGACGGCCACCGGGAGGCCGAGCCCCATCCACGGCAGGAAGCCGATCTCCGGCGCGCCGGGCAGGAGCTCGCGCGCCGCGCCCACCAGCACGAGATTCGGGGCCGTGCCGACCAGCGTTCCCATCCCGCCGAGGCTCGCGCCGTAGGCGA
Source organism: uncultured Myxococcaceae bacterium (assembly GCA_964403915.1). Lineage (GTDB taxonomy): Bacteria > Myxococcota_A > UBA9160 > UBA9160 > UBA9160 > MYXO. The sequence goes on along the minus strand of CAYOIG010000303.1, from coordinate 1,202 downwards.
TGCCGAGCATGAGCGAGGCGCCGAGGCTCCTCTCGGCGCCTCGCCGGGCCTCCGGCCCGGCGCGCCCGTCGAGCTGCGCCTGCGCGGCGAGATGCTCCACCACCGAGACACCGACGGGCAGCATCATCAGCGTCGCGGCCGTGTTGTTCATCCACATCGAGAGGGCGGCCGTCGCCACGAGGAAGCCGAGCACGAGACGCTGCGGACTGGTGCCGAGCGCACGGACGAGGAGCAGCGCGATCCTCCGGTGAAGGCCCCAGCGCTCCATGGCGAGCGCGATCAGGAAGGCCCCGAGAAAGAGGAAGACCACCGGATCGCCATACTGTGCGCTCACCGCCGGCGCCGACTGGATCGACAGCAGCGGGAACAGGACGAGCGGAAGCAGGGAGGTCGCGGCGATGGGCAGCGCCTCACCGATCCACCAGCACGCCATGAGCACCGTGACGGCCGCCAGACGCTGCGCGGCCGGTGCGAGATCGGCCGGAGCCGGCGCGGCGAGCACGGCGCCCCCGAGCACGAGTCCGAGCCATAGCGCGACACGTGCCCGGTTCACGGCGCGTAGCCTACCGCGGGCTGGCTCCGGATCCACCACCGAGCAGGCGCTCGAGATACTTCTTGACGTACTTGCCGAGCACGTCCGCCTCGAGGTTCACGCGCTCGCCCGGCTGCCGCCCTCCGAGCGTCGTGGCCTCGAGGGTATGCGGTATGAGCGCCACGTCGAAGCCATCTTCCCCGGCGCCAACCACGGTGAGCGAGACGCCATCGACCGTCACCGAGCCCTTGTCGACGAGCAGATCGGCAAAGTCTCGCTCGCACGCCACGTGCAGGCGCACGTCGTCGCCGTGGCGGTCGAACGCACGCACCCGCCCGGTCGCATCCACGTGGCCCTGGACGACGTGACCATCGAGTCGCTGGTCTGCGCGCACCGCGCGTTCGAGATTCACCCCGGAGCCGGGCGCCAGATCGCCGAGATTCGTGCGCAGCAGCGTCTCGGCGACGGCCTGGAACGTCACCTGGCCGCCGGCCACACGCGTCACCGTGAGACAGGCACCGTTGACGGCGATCGAATCTCCGGTCTTCGCGCCCTCGGCGGCGATGCCCGCCTCGATCGTCAGGTCGGCTCTGTCCTCGTGCCGCTCGATGCGGAGCACCTTGCCGATGGCCTCGACGATGCCCGTGAACACGGCGCGCCGCCGCTAGCC
>CAYOIG010000302.1:0-2326 GCA_964403915.1 uncultured Myxococcaceae bacterium | reverse complement strand
GTCGGCGTCGAGTGCCAGCCAGCTCTCGCGGTCGATCAGGTCGGCGATGAGACGCCGCAGCTTCGCCGGATCCTGGACTTTGTTCTGCGCCTTGCGGAAGATCAGCCCCAGCATCCCGGCCCGCTTGCCCAGATCCTCGAGGACGTGGCGATAGTGGGTCTCGAGCGCATCGCCGTCCTTTGCCAGCAGGCTCGGCCAGTCGAAGCCGGCCGGCACCACCGACTTCTCGTTCCACGGCGGCCCCGTCCGCTCGTGGGCCATCTTGAGAAAGAGCAGATAGGTGAGCTGCTCGACGTAGTCGCCGTAGGAGAGCCCGTCATCGCGCAGGACGTTGCAGTAATTCCAGAGCTTCTGGACGACTTGCCGGGTGTCGGTGGACATGGTGTTCGCATCAGCCGACTTGCACGTAAGGGATCGGACTGGCGTAGCTGCTCCGACCCTCGACGAGGCCAACAACGTCGTTCGGGATCTTGACCCGCTCCATCGTCTGCGCGAGCACGAAGCGACCCGGCTCGAGCCGGAACACATCCTGCTCCGTGTGCTCCCAGAGATCGACGGAGCCCCAGAGCGCGGGATCGACGTGTATCGCCGAGATGTAGGAGGGCATCTCGCGTCGGAAGCGGGAGAACTTGCGGCCGAGCCGAAGATCGATCGACACCTGATCGACGTCGGTTCCAGCAGCGATGGGCGGATCGAAAGCGAGGCGCCCCTCCGCCAGATACCGCATGAGATCAGGCTTGGACAGGACCAAAGGGGCGCACCTCGGCGAGATCCTGAACGAACACACCGCCCGTCACCGGATCTCCCGGCATGAAGAGCGATACTCGATTCTCGGAGATGGCATCCACGATGCCCTGGACCGCCGTCTCGCCCTGCTCGATCTTCCTTTCGAGCAGCACGTCGGGGACGAACCCGAGCCATTCACCGAGCGGGCCGGCGACCCGAACCATCCGTTCGTTGGAGAAGGCTCCGCGCTTCACTTCGCACGGAACCCACACGCGGTGACCGGGTGCGAGCATCATGATCGACCTCCCAAGACGAGAGAAGCACAGACGATTGCCTCGCCGCAACGTGAATCTGCGGACACGGCCCAGCGCCCGAGCTTCGCGAACCATTCCCCGAGATGGCGGCGGATGAGCGCGGCACCGATCGGGACGCGCTGTCCCGACGTGAACGGCATGCTCTCGATCTCCGCGCGCAAGCGAATCACATGCCACATGGCGCGCGCAAGGTGAACGAACGATCGCGGGCCCTCTCCGACCTTCCGATCCGTGCTGCGATCCGCGGCCGCGGGGAGGGAACACGATGGCCGCTCACTCTGCGGCACGTGCGCTCATCTCGGCGCCTCCCCGTCGTAGTGGACCTCGGTTCGATAGCGGTAGGAGCCATCGGAGTGCTCGACGTGCAGCTCGACGCGCGAGCAGAGGGGCCCGCGCAGGAGACGCATTTCCGCCCGGAGAGCGCTGATGAGGGCGAGGACCTCGGCGGTGGGAGCGAGCGCCGCTCGTTCTCCGCCCGGCGCGCTCGTCACGATCGAGTACTCCGGATCGCTTCCCCAGACGATCGCCAGCTCCAGGGAGATCTGCTCCCAGCCCGCCGGAGCACTGCGGGCGAGCGCCCTGGCGAGCGCGCGCTCGAGGGCTTCGTTGCCGAGCAGCTTCAGCGGCCGCGCGGCCACTGCAGCGCTGGGTGAACCGCTGCTCGCGGCGTCGCCGTCCGCCTCCATGTCGAGGCGGCCACCGCGCCGGATGAGCCTCGGCAGGGGCGTCTGGAACTGCTCGTGGCCGGGATCGCCGGGCTGCGAGTAGATGATGCATTCGCAGCGCTCGAGGTCTGCCCAGGTCTCGAGAGCACCGGGTGAGGAGATGTTCGGGCAGATCACTCCCTCGGGCGTGATCGCGTCTACGCGCAGGTAGGCGCAGTCGTAGGTCTCGAGCACGGTCCCGATCTGCAGGCGGGCCCGCGCCTCGAGGTCGGTCGTCCATCGGTAGGTGGGGTTTCCGGTCTTCATCGTCTCCGTTCCGAGCCTGTCCGGCGCCCTGTTCTGTGCGGGAGGCTCTGGTGGAGATCTTCGCGGACGCGTGTGACGAATGCGGTCACACCCGCGCGCTTCGCGCGGCCAGGGAACGCGATCGCCGCTCGCATTGACCGGGGCCGGGAGGTATGCTGGAGGTATGAAATCCAATACCAAGTCGAGCATCACGCTTCCGGCGGAGGAGATCCGCCTGGTTCGCTCCCTCAAGGCGAAGCTGAAGGTCCGGACGAACGTCGAGGTCGTGCGCCGAGGCCTGCGCCTGCTGCAGGCGACCACCGACCGGGCTGAGCT
>CAYOIG010000301.1:0-2004 GCA_964403915.1 uncultured Myxococcaceae bacterium | reverse complement strand
CGCTCGTCGCCGGTGGGCGTGCGCTTGCTCACCACGCGCGCGTGCTCGAGATCGTCGGCGGCGAGATCCGGCTCCTGCAGCAGCACGCCGCCGTAGACGCGCTTCCAGTCGCGCTGCGCCGGATCGATGCGCTCGGGCCGGAAGCGGAGCAGGCGCCGGTTCTTCTTCTTGCGCAGCAGCGCGAGGGCGTCGGCCTCGAACGCGGGCGCCACCAGCACCTCGGTGAAGATCTCATCCACCTCGCGCGCGAGGGCGAGATCGAAGGCGCGACTCACCACGATGATGCCACCGAAGGGCGACTCGCGATCGGTGGCAAAGGCCCGCTGATACGCCTCGAGCGGGCTCGCCCCCGCGCCCACGCCGCAGGGCGTGTTGTGCTTGAGGATGGCGGCCGTGACCGACGCACGCGCATCGAAGTCGAGGATCAGCGCGAGGGCAGCCTGCACGTCCACGACGTTGTTGAACGAGAGCTCCTTGCCGTGGAGCACCTCCACCACGTCGAGGAAGCCCCCGTAGAGCGCCGCCCGCTGATGCGGGTTCTCGCCGTAGCGCAGCAGCGCCACGCGCCCGAGATCGACGTGCAGACGCGCGGGGAAGACCTCCCCCTCTCCCGCCTCGTCCTGCGCCGTCAGATAGGCATCGATGGCGGCGTCGTAGGCGGCCGTGCGCCGGAAGGCCTTGCGTGCCAGACTCCGGCGGGTGGCATCGCCGAGGGCCCCGCCCTCGCGCGTCAGCTCCTCCAGCAGCCCGGCGTAGTCGGCCGGATCGGTCACCACGGCCACGTGGGCGTGGTTCTTGGCAGCCGAGCGGATCATGGACGGGCCACCGATGTCGATCTGCTCCACGGCCTCGGCGCGCGTCACGCCGGGCCGCGCGACGGTGGCCTCGAAGGGGTAGAGATTCACGACCACGAGGTCGATCGGAAGGATGTCGTGGGCCGCGAGGTCGGCCTGGTGTGCCGGAAGGTCGCGTCGCGCGAGGATGCCGCCGTGGACCTTCGGATGCAGGGTCTTGACGCGCCCACCGAGCATCTCGGGGCTGCCCGTGAGCTCGGCCACCTCGGTGACGGCGAGACCGGCGCCCCGCAGCGCCTCGGCCGTCCCCCCCGAGGCCACCAGCGCGACGCCGAGACCCGCGAGGCCGCGCCCGAGCTCGACGAGGCCGGTCTTGTCGTGAACGGAGAGCAGGGCGCGCGCCACGCGATGGGGCGGCGGGCTCGAGGTCATGGGGGCCTCCGGGAGCACGCGAGAGTGGTCAAGCGGGAGCGCAGCGGGGTTTACCGGGCGCGCCCGGCCCCGTCAATCGTCCACGTAGACGCGCGGCACCCGCCGCCCGACCCGCACCAGGAGCTCGTAGGGGATGGTGCCGGCCGCCGCGGCGACCTCCTCCACCGGCAACGCCGCTCCCTGCCCGACACCGAAGAGGATCACCTCGTCGCCGACCTCGGCCGGTCCGTCGCCGACGTCGAGGGTGACGAGGTCCATGGAGACGCGGCCGGCGAAGGGCACGCGGCGGCCGTGCAGAAGGGCCGTGCCGCAATTGGCGAGAGACCACGGCACCCCGTCGGCGTAGCCGAGGGGGAGCGTCGCGATGCGCGTCGCGCGCGCGGCACGCCACGTCGCGCCGTAGCCGACGGCCTCTCCCTCGGCGACGGCGCGCAGGGCTGTGATCTCCGTACGAAGCGTCATGACGGGCCGCAGACCGGCGCCGAGGTGCGGAGCCGGGCTCACGCCGTAGAGCAGCAGGCCCGGCCGCACGGCGCCTTGCTCCGGCAGCGCCGCGAGCGTCGCGCCGAAGTCGAGCAGAGCCGCCGAGTTTGCAACGTGCACGAGGCCGGGCGCGACGCCGCGCGCCTTCGCCTCGGCGAGCAGCGCCCCGAAGCGGGCCAGCGGCTCCGTGCGGAGCAGAGGATCGGCCTCGTCGGCACGCGCGAAGTGGGTGAGCACGCCCGCGAGCCGAAGGCCCGGGTCGGCGACGACGCTCTCCAGCAGGGCCAGCGCCTCG
>CAYOIG010000300.1:0-5478 GCA_964403915.1 uncultured Myxococcaceae bacterium | reverse complement strand
CTGCTGCGGGCCGAGGGCCTGCTCGCGCAGGGGGTCGGGGAGCCCTCGTTCGCCGACCTGCTCGCGGCCACGTGCGCGTTCGCGTGCCGGACACCGGCGCTTCTCGCAGGCCTCTCGCTCGACGACCTCGCGGGTGAGCACGAGCCGGTGAACGTGCCGGGCGTGCCGCTCGAACGGTTCCCGAGCTGGTCGCGGCGGATGCAGCGGCCGCTGGAGGCGCTCGCGAAGGACGCCGGCATCGCGCTCGTCCTGGCCGCAGCGGCCCGCACGCGCCCGCGCTAGGGTGCGATCGCGCGGAGCGCGGCCCCGCTGGCCGGCGCTCCGCGGCCGGAGGCTCCCACGTCGCGTCCCTCATCGCGCCGCCGCCGCAACCAGCGCAAGCGGATGCCGCCGCCGGGCGCGCGCCCCGGGGCGCTCGCCGTACCGGAGGGTGCGCAGCCGCTCCGCATCTCGCTGATCGACTACGGCCCGAACCATCTCGAAGAACGCGAGATCACGGACGTCGAGACGCTCTCCGCCTACCGCGCCCGCGACTCGATGACCTGGGTGAACGTCCAGGGCCTCGGCGACGAGGCGACTCTTCAGCGCATCGGGCAGATCTTCTCGATCCATCCTCTCGCCCTCGCCGACGCGGTGAACGTCGGTCAGCGGCCGAAGTTCGAGAGCTACGAGCTGCACCACTTCCTGATCGCGCGAATGGCCGAGCTGGATGCCGAGGGCCGGATCGCCTTCGAGCAGGTATCGATCGTCTTCGCCCCCGGCTACGTGGTGATGTTCCAGGAAGACCCCGGCGACTGCTTCGACCCGGTGCGTGCCCGGATCCGCGGCGGCGCGCCGGTGCGCTACAGCGGCGCGGACTTCCTCGCCTATGCCCTGCTCGACTGTCTGATCGACAACTTCTTCCCCGTGCTCGAAACGCTCGGCGATCGGCTCGAGGAGCTCGAAGACGAGGTGATGGCGCAGCCGACGCGGCAGACGCTCGGGAAGATCCAGCAGATCCGGCGCTCCCTGCTCGTGCTACACCGGACGGCGTGGCAGCAGCGCGACGCGACCAACGCCTTCATGCGCGAGGAGAAGAGCCACTTCACCCCGGCCCAGCAGATCTACCTGCGCGACGCCTACGACCACGCGGTGCAGGTGATCGATACCGTCGAGACGTACCGCGAGCTGACGGTCGGGCTCGTCGACGTTTACCTCTCGAGCATCAGCAACCGAATGAACGAGGTGATGAAGGTCCTCACGGTGATGTCGTCGATCTTCATCCCGCTCACCTTCGTGGTGGGTGTCTACGGCATGAACTTCGAAGACATGCCGGAGCTGCACGTGCGCTGGGGCTACCCGGCCGTGTGGATCGTGATGATCGTGATCGCGCTGGTGATGTATCGCTTCTTCTACCGCAAGGGCTGGATCGGGAGAGACGATCTGGCGGCGGCGGCGATCGAGAGCGGCCCGGTCGCGGCCGATCCCGCACCCTCCGGGTCGAAGCCGCCAGGCCCGCCGCGCTGATGCGAAGACTCGCCGTCGCCCTGGCGCTGCTCCTCTGTGCAGGCGCGCGGGCGGAAGAGGTGATGGTCTACGCCGCGGCGAGCCTGGCGGAGCCGCTCGCGGAGATCGGCGCGGCATACCGCGTGGAGACCGGCGTCACGCCCCGCTTCAGCTTCGGCGCCTCGAGCGATCTCGCGCGACAGATCATCGCCGGCGCGCCGGCCGACGTGTTCTTCTCGGCCGACGTCGCGCAGATGCGCCGCGTCGAGCAGGCCGGCCTCGTCACGCCGGGCAGTGGCGTCGAACTGCTCTCGAACGTCCTCGTGGTGGTGGTGCCGTCCGGCGCTCCCGCCACGCTCTTGCGGCCGGCCGACCTCGCGGGCGTCGGGCGGCTGGCCCTGGCCGACCCGGAGGCGGTGCCCGCGGGCGTCTACGCGCGGCAGTGGCTCGAATCGATCGGCCTGTGGAAGCAGCTCGCGTCGAGTGTCGTGCCGCTCCTCGACGTTCGGACGGCCCTCGCCGCCGCGGAGTCCGGCAACGCGGGCGCTGCGATCGTGTACGCGACCGACGCCGCGCTCTCGAAACGCGTGCGCGTGGCCTTCGCGGTGCCACGAGAGGAAGGCCCGAAGATCGTCTACGTCGTGGCGCCGCTCTCGCGCCCGAAGGCGGCCGCCGGTCGCGCCTTCCTGGAGCGGCTCCGCTCTCCGGAGGCGGCGCGCGTGTTCGAGAAGCATGGCTTTCTCGTCCTCGGGCCGAAGTAGCGCGTGCTGACCGGAGAGGATCTCGGCGTCGTTCTCTTCACGCTCGAAATCGCCTCGCTCGCGACGCTGCTGATCCTTCCGCCCGGGCTGCTCGCGGCGCTCCTTCTCGCGCGCTGGCGCGGGCCGGGCAAGGGGCTGCTCGAGACCGTTCTCTCGCTCCCGCTCGTGCTGCCTCCGACGGCCGTCGGCATCTTTCTACTGGAGCTGTTCTCGCGCAGCGCCCCCCTCGGCAGCTTTCTCGCCAGCCACGACATCGAGATCGTCTTCACGTGGCGAGCGGTGCTCGTGGCGTCGGCCGTGATGAGCTTCCCCCTCCTCGTCCGCTCGGCCCGAACCGCATTCGAGGAGGTGGACCCGCGGCTGATCGGTATCGCGCGCACCCTCGGCTGCACTGCGGCAGGAGCCTTCTTCCGCGTCACGTTGCCGCTGTCCTGGCGGGGCGTTCTCGCGGGCACGGTCCTCGCCTTCAGCCGCGCCCTCGGCGAGTTCGGCGCCACCGTGATGCTGGCCGGCAACATCCCCGGCAAGACCCGGACCCTCGCACTGGCGATCTTCCACGACAGCCAGATCGGACGCGACGACCGGGCGATGGCGCTGGCCGCCGTGACGGTGGCCCTCGCCTTTTCGGCCCTGTGGACGACGGAATGGTTCACGCGCGCCCGCACGCGAAGGACGCTGCCGTGATCGAGATCCGGCTCGCGCTGCCGCTGCCCCGCTTCACGCTGCGCATCGACACCCGCCTCGGCGACGGCGTGACGGCCATCCTCGGCCCGTCTGGATGCGGCAAGACCTCGCTGCTCGAGGCGGTCGCCGGCCTGCGACCGAGAGCGAGCGGACGCGTCGTCGTGGGCTCGCAGGTGCTCCTCGACGACACCCTCTCCCTCTCGCTCCCGCCGGAGCGCCGCCGGGTGGGCTACGTGCCCCAGGATCCCGGCCTCTTCCCCCACAGGACGGTCCTTGCGAACGTGCGTTTTGGCGCGCGCGGCGTTGCGGCGCGCACGGAGACGGCGATCGACACGCTCGGCCTGCGCGATCTGCTCCAGCGGCCTCCGCACTCGCTCTCGGGCGGAGAGAAGCAGCGCGTGGCGCTGGCGCGCGCGCTCGCCACCGAGCCGCGCCTGCTCCTGCTCGACGAGCCGCTGGCGGCGCTCGACGTCGCCCTCCGCGAGCGCATCCTTCCCTATCTGCTCCGCATCCGGGACGAGTGGCAGATCCCGATGCTCTACGTCACGCACAACGTCGGCGAGGCGCTGCTGCTCGCCGATCGCGTGCTGCTGCTGCGCGACGGCGCGATCGAGGCCGAGGGGCGCCCTCTCGATCTGCTCGCCACGCCCGCCTTCGCACGCGCGGCCGAGGAGGGCATCGAGAACCTGTTTCCGGGACGCATCGAGGCCCACGACGAGCGCGCCGGCACGACGCGCGTTGCCGTCGCGGACGGGCTGGCGGTCTCCATTCCGCTCGCCGTCGCGCGGCCGATCGGTGCGGCGGTCACGCTGGCGATCCGCGCCGAAGACGTGCTCGTGGCGACCGCGCTCCCGTCGGGGCTCTCCGCGCGCAACGTCTATGCCGCGCGCGTCGTCGCGGCCGAGCGGGCGGGAGCCGACTTCACGCTCCGGCTCGCGACGGACGCGCCCGCCACCGCCTGGCTGGCGCGTCTCACGCCGGGTGCCGTCGACTCCCTCGGCCTCACCGCCGGCACTCGCGCGTGGATTGCGGTGAAGAGTCACTCGGTGAGGCTGATCGCCTCCTGATCTCGCGGGCGGCCTCTCCGGCGCCGGGATCGCCACGCAGCCCACCCTCGGTGCCACTACTCCAGAGAACCCACGTTCTGGAGATTTCCCATGCTGAGCCAGTCCGTCCGCTCCCGCCGGCGTGCATCGATCCTCGCTGCCTTTGCGATCGGCTTTCCCGCGGTCTCCCATGCTGCTGGAACGGGCGCCGACGGCGCCTTCACGCCGAGTGGCAACGTGACGCTCGCGCTGCCGGCGGACGGCGTCTTCAACTTCACCGAGATCCGGATCCCGGTCGGCGTCAAGGTCCGCATCCAGGGCAATGCCGCCAACACGCCGGCGGCCCTGCTGGCGACCGGGGACGTTCAGATCGACGGAACCCTGGCCGTGTCGGAGTGGCGCACTTCGAACGATCCCGGCCCCGGCGGCTTCGTCGGCGGAGCGGGCGGCCTCGGCGATCAGACCTGCGTGGCCGCGGATCCCGTGACGTGCCGGCCCGCCACACCGGGCCAGGGGCTCGCCGGCGGGCTCGCCGGCGACAGCGCCCATCCGGGCGGTATCAAGAGCACGCCGGGGTATTCGGGCAGCGGCGGCGGCATGGCGACCGAGGGCCTCGCTGCGACGAAGTACACGCCGAGCGCACCGCCGAGCGGCATCGCGGGCTTCCCGGAGCCCCTCGTCGGTGGCTCGGGGGGCGGCGGCGGTGGCGGCTGGATGTTCTTCGGCGTCCAGCTCGGCGGCGGGAGTGGCGGAGGCGGTGGCGGCGCGATGCGGATCGACGCGGCGGGCACGATCGGCATCGGCCCGACGGCCTCGCTTCTCGCTGACGGTGCCAACGGCAGCTGGGCGTTCACGAACATCGGCGGCACGGGCGGGCCTGGCGGCGGCGGGAGCGGCGGCAACATCGATCTCATCGGAAGCCACATCTCGATCGATCCCGGCGCCCGCATCCGGGCGCGCGGCGGATTCGGCGGCAGCCTCAGCACGCAGCCCTACGACCTCAACCCGCCGGCCGGCTGGATCGCCTACGAGAACGGCGCCCACGGCGGCTTTGGCGGCGTGCGGCTGCAGGCCGCGACCGTCGATGCGTCGTTCGCTTCGCTCGACGCCGGAGCACTCGGGATTCCCGGCACGACGGCCGGAGACCCTCTCCTTCCGCTCGATCCCGGTGCGGGCGCTCCGTGGACGTTCGCGCCGGTCGAAGTGAGCGAAGCGGCCATGGGACGCGTGATCCCGATCTGGTTCGATCCGCAGCCGTCGGTCGGGTATGCGTACGACGTGATCGCCGGACCGAACTTCCGCTCGTTCGTGCTCCCGACCGGAATCGGCGACGACGCCTACGACCTCTATCTCACCAACCCTGCGAGCGGGATGGTCGAGCTCGCGCTCACGGTGAGCGGCGGCGAAGCCGTCGACTTCACGACGCTCGAGGCGTTCGGCTCGCCGACACCGAGCTTCCCGGGCGGCGTCGCCCGCTTCGAGGTGCTCGGCATCGAGCCCGG
>CAYOIG010000299.1:0-3554 GCA_964403915.1 uncultured Myxococcaceae bacterium | reverse complement strand
ACGCGGGCTGGAAGCTGCGCTCGGCGCAAAGAGCACGGCCGGCGTCGCGATCACCTTCACGGCGCCCCCGGAGGCGGCCAACGTGTTTCTCCTCGCCCTCGCCGCCGCGCGCCTGCACCTCGGCGCAGCGCAGCGGCAGCGTTCGCGGCAAGGCGTCACCGAAGCGCTGCTCTGGATGCTCGAGCACGCGATCGAGACCTGGACGGAGCACGGCGCCCAGTTCGACGACTACGCCGACTTCACCCGCGACGGCTTCCGCTGCACGACGCCCGGCTGCACGGCGCGGCGCAGCCTCCAGTCGCATCACGTGATCTTCCGCGGCGTCGGCGGGCCCGACGAGCCATCGAACCGCACGACGCTTTGCGCCTTCCACCACCTGCGGGGCGTCCACGCGGGCACGATCGCCTGTCGCGGCCGCGCGCCCGATGGCCTCGTCTTCGAGCTGGGCCTGCGTGCGGCCGGCCCGCCGCTGCTGAAGATCGGCGCGGGAGACGTGATCCTCGGCCGGTGATGCGGCCGGCGGCTTGCGAGCGGTGTCAGATGCCGGGCGGGAAGAGGCCTGCCAGCAGCGCGTGCACATCGGCCCGGCGCTGCGCCCGCTGTCGCGGCGAGAAGGGGTCGCGGCCGGTGAGCGCGCTCGTGCCGAGGGCCACGGCCGGCTGCATCAGCACGATGCCCATGAGGTTCGGGACGGTCTGGCGGATGCTGAGCCTCCGCGTGACGCCGCGGCTGCGCGCGCGCTCGAGCCAGCCGCCGAGGATGGTGAAGAGCCGCATCACGGGGTGGTCCGCGTCGTTTCGGCCGACCGGCAGGTTGAGATCGGAGTCCTCGGGCGCGACGAGCAGCGAGAGCAGCAGTCGCGCCGCATCGGGCTCCGCGGCGAAATGGTCGAGGCAGGCATCGATCACGCGCAAGAAGCTCTCGCGCCGGGGCGGGTCGTCGTGCGCGAGTGGCTCCACGCGCTCGATCACGCGCTCCATGGCGGCGAGGCAGACCTCGGAGGCGAGCTCGAGCTTGCCGCGGTAGTGGTGGAAGAGGGAGCTCTTATGCAGCCCCACGTCGTCCGCGATCATCTGCAGGCTGACGCCCGCGTAGCCGTAGCGCGCCAGCAGGCGGAGGGCCGCAGCGTGGATGCGCTCTTTCGGGCTCTCGGCGTCGCGAACGGCCTCGCATGCGGGCCCCAGCGCTCGCGAGGCGCCGCGACTCATGCGGGCAGCGTCCGTGCCCCGAAGTCGACGAGGGTGTGCACGGCCCGCGCCAGACGGCCGGGCGGCGTGCCCGGCGGCGGCAGCACGACCGAGAGGTTGCGGTCGTAGCTGGGATCGGCCGGGTTTGCGGTGCGAAAATACGGCTCGTCGGTGCCGGGGATGTTGCCGAGCTTGTTCGAGAGCTCGTGCAGCATCTTGTCGGCGCTGCGGAAGAGCTCGCGCGGCTCGGCCCCGATTGCGCGGTAGTGCTCGATGTAGCGGATCTGCGTGGCGCCGAAGAGATCGCCGATGGCGCCCACGTGGCTCGCGAGCCGCCGGCACTGCTTCGGCGTGCGTTTCGCCAGCCTCTCCGGCAGGTGCAGCACGCCGAGGCCCACGTGCCGGGCCTCGTCGCGCTCGATGTAGGGCAGCAGATCCGTGAGCACGGGCTCGATCTTCGCATCGGCGAGGAAGCGGAAGATCGCCTGCGCCGTGCCCTCGGCGAGGATCTGCATCGAGAAGAGCTTCAGGTCGAGGTCCTTCGTCATCAGCAGCCTGCGCGCCCCGATCGCGAAGTAGGTGTCGAGCTTCGGCACGGGGACGTGCAGCGCAGCCAGGTAGTCACGCAGCGTGTAGAAGTGCCGCGCCTCGTCGAAGACCTGGCTCGAGGCCGCCATGCGCGCGTCGGGGTCGTCGAGGCGCTCGGCCAGCTCCGCCGACACGATCCACGCCGCGAGCTCTCCCCACATCAGCATGCTGATGGGATAAGAGAGGTGCACGCGCTTCTCGGGCTCGAGCTGGATCCCGCCATGGCGGGCCATGGCCTCGCGAAACAGGGTCGGCCCGTCCCAGGCGTCGCGCAGGCAGTTGGCGTAGATCCGCCGCAGCCGGCTCGTGCGCTCCTCGGCCATGGCCAGCGGCTCGGAGAGCAGCAGCCGGTCGTCGGGCCAGGACCGGAAGCGTCCGAAGCGCGCGGCGAGCGAGGTGGCGACGGTGCGGCGGATGACCTTGCTGGCGATGCCAACGGCAGTGCGGGGCATGAGACCTCCTCGGGGCGCGCTCTACAACTCTGTAGGCAGGGTACCAACCGATCGGTTGGGCGGGCAAGTGAAAGTTCTGTGCGGGAAGCCCTGGGAGGGGGCCTACTTCTCCCCGCCGTCCCGGAAGCGGTTCAGCTCGAGCCAGCCGAGCATGGGCTCGCCGCCGCCGCCGTCGAGCGTGACGCGCACGAGCGTGCGGCGATAGAGGGAGCGCCGGGGAGGCACGAAGGTATGCGTGATGTCGATCTCGATGGCGGTCACGGGCTCGATCCTTCCCGCGAGCTCGCTGCCGTCCTCGCAGCGCACGGAGAAGCGGCCGGAGACGGGCCGCAGCAGGTCGTCGTCGCAGATCCGAAGATCGAAGGTCGTCTCGCGCAGCGACGTCATCTTCTCGCGCTGCACGTAGCCCACGGCGAAGCGGCCGACGTTCGGGATGATGGCCTCGGCGCACTGGAAGCGGAGCGCGTCGCCGCCGTTCACGACCAGGAACGTCCACTCGAGGTTCCAGTGGCGCGGCCCCCAGCTGTGGTCGCGCTCGCCGCGGCCCTCGAAAGCGCGCACGACGCTGCCGATGCGAAGCGCTCCCCGCGCGCCGATGGGCTGCTCGAAGCGGCTCGAGGGATGCGTGACCGAGCTGTGCCCCGCCGCCTGCGCGCGGCCCCCCGAGTGCGGCGGGCCCTGCGCCTCGATCGCGAGATCGACGCCGACGGGCTGGATCATCCCCGCGCGCGGCCCCGAGACCACGCGGCCGAAGCCGTCGAAGTGAAGCCGTCCGCTGCGAAGCGGCGCCGTCACGTCCCACGAAAAGCGCAGGCCCCACCGGTCGTAGGAGAGCCGCGCGAGATCGAGGTCGGCCATCGGCAGTCGCGGCTCCTCCACCGCCACCCACTCGCCCTCGCGGTGCAGGAAGAGCCAGGCCCAGGCGCGCCCCTGGTTCGGGTGGACGCCGATGCGAACGTGGCCCGCCTGCGTGCCGGTGGCGTCGTACCAGTCCCAGAACCACGATTCGTTCCACCACTCGGCCGCCGGATCGAAGCCGTGGGGGCCTTCGTCTTCGAGGCCGACACCGAACTGCGTGAGAGTCTTCTCGTCGAGCGCTGCGGTCATGCGGTGGGGCCTCCTCGCGGCATTCTAACCCGGGCGGGGCTCTCTCCGGCGCGCGACTCCCGGGGCCGCTCCCTTCCCCGCCGCGCGGGCGGTAAGCTGCGGGTGGTGATACGAGGGTGGCGATCGCGGGCAAGGAGAGACGCATGCCGAAGCCGAAGAAGTCCGAGGGCCCGGCCGACTGGCTGTGGCAGGCGATTCGCGACGAGGCGGCCCGCGAGGC
>CAYOIG010000298.1:0-5499 GCA_964403915.1 uncultured Myxococcaceae bacterium | reverse complement strand
CGCTTCGGTGCCAACCGCGAGTACTACGTCGCCAGCGCGGCCGACGAGGTCTGGCTCTCGCCCGGCACGCGGGTGCCCTTCGTGGGCCTCGCGGCCGACTATCTCTTTCTCGGCGGCCTGTGGGAGAAGCTCGGCGTCTCGGTCGAGGTGGAGAGGGTCGGCAAGTACAAGAGCGCCGCCGAGAGCATCTCCGCCACGCAGATGTCCGAGGCCAATGCGGAGATGGTGAACTCGATCATGGACTCGGTCGAGACGCAGGTCGTCGCCGCGGTTGCCGATCGGCGAAAGCTCACACCCACCGACGTGCGCACGATCATCGACCAGGCGCCCATGACGCCCCAGGAGCTGCTGGCCGCGAAGCTCGTCGACGGAGTCGGATACCTCGACACACTGCTCGAGAAAGAAGGCAAGCCGCCGGTCGTGGATGGCAAGGACTATGCGGCCGTTGATCCGCACAGCATCGGCTTCTCACCGGTGGCGACGTTTGCGCTCGTGTACGGAACGGGGACGGTCGTGCACGGCGATGCGAAGATCTCGCGCTCGGGTGATCCCGTTCTCGCTTCGACGACGGTCTCGCGGGCCCTGCGCGAGGCGGCGGATGACGCGGACATCAAGGCCATCGTGTTCCGGATCGACAGCCCCGGCGGCTCGGCGCTCGCGTCGGACATCGTCTACCAGGCCGTGCTGGAAGCAAAGAAGAAGAAGCCCCTCGTGGTCTCTCTCTCCGACGTTGCGGCCTCGGGCGGCTACTACGTCGCCGCGGCGGCCGACACCATCGTCTCGCAGCCCGGAACGCTCACGGGCTCGATCGGCGTCTTCGTGATCCGGCCGATGGTCGGAGGGCTGCTCGACAAGTTCGGGATCGGACACACTGCCGTGACGAGGGGCGCCCACGCGGATCTCCTCCTCAGCACCCAGCCGCTCACGCCCGGCACACGGGAGCGTCTCGCGAACGAGGTGCGCAGCGTCTACGACCTCTTCGTGGAGCGCGTATCCTCGGGCCGCTCGCTCGAGCCGGCCTACGTCGATGAGGTCGGGCAGGGCCGCGTCTGGACGGGCGCGCAGGCCAACGAGCGGAAGCTCGTGAACGCGCTCGGAGGTCTGCACGTGGCCGTCGATCGCGCGAAAGAACAGGCCGGTCTCTCGAAGGACGCCGACGTGGCGCTGCTGCCGTATCCGCCGCCGGAGCCGCTGGTGGACCAGATCCGCAAGCTCGCCTTCGGCGGCGCGCTCGCCGGAGCAGGCGTGGCCGTTCCGCTTCCGGAACCGCTGCGCCGCCTCGCCGCCCTGCTCGCCGAGCTTCCGTCCGGAAGTCCGGTGCTCGTCCCGCCCGTCGTGATCGACGTGCACTGAAGCCGGACGGAGGAGCGCGCATGCGTCTCGAGAAGCAGTTCGACGTGAAGCGTCCGCGAGCCGAGGTGATCGCGGCGGTGGTGCGCGACGAGACCCTGATCGAGCTCTTCCCCGATCAGGAGACCGAGATCGTCGAGTCGCGCGGCAACCGTCGCACGACGCTGACGCGCTATCGCGCGCTCGGGCGTGAGGGAGAGGCCACCTTCCACTTCTGCTTCGAGGACGACGGCAGCATACGGTTCGAGAAGGTCTGCGACGGCCGCATCTGGCGCGAGCTCACGGGCCTGGTGAGCTTCGAGGAACGCGGTCAGGGCACGCGCGTTCGGCTCGCGCTCGAGGGCCGCACCAAGGCCCTGGTGCCGGAGTTCACGGTGAAGGGTCAGATGCAGGCCCAGCTCGAGGAGATGTCGGAGGCGCTGCGGCGACGGATCGCCGCCTCGGGAAAGAAGAAGGGATGACATGGCCGAGCTGGTGACGCGGGACGGAGTGCGGCTCTACGTCGAGGCGCACGGCGAAGGAATTCCGCTGGTTCTCTCCTGTGGCTACTGCACGACGCACGAGAACTTCCGGCCGCAGGTGGAGCCGCTCGTGCGTGCCGGTGCGCGCGTCATTCTCTGGGATTTTCGCGGTCACGGCCGCTCCGATGTGCCGGAGAGCGACGCAGCCTACGACATGCCGACGCTCGTCGAAGACCTGCGCGAGGTGCTCGACTGGGCGGCGCCGGGCCGGCGTGCGGTGGTCGGGGGCCTCTCCTTTGGCGGCCTGCTCTCGCTGCACTTCGCCCTCGCGCACCCGCAGCGCGTGCTCGGCCTGCTGCTGATCGACAGCGGACCGGGTTTCAAGAATCCGGACGCCGCGGCGCGCTGGATGGAGCAGGTGGAACGCATCGCGCGCCGTCTCGAAGACCACGGAATGGACGCGATGGTGACGAACCGCGCGACGACGACGTCGATCGGGCGCCGCCCGGAGCTTCCGGCCGCGCAGGCGGCGGCGCGCGCCATCGCGGCCCAGAACCCTGCTGGTCTCGCCCGCTTCGGCCGCCGCGTGGCGGGCCCCGCGCCGAGCGTCATCGACGATCTCTCGCGCATCACGGCGCCCGCGCTCGTCGTCGTGGGCGCCGAAGACGAGGCCTACCTGCGCGCGGCCGAAGTGATGAGCGCGAAGCTGCCGGCCGCGACGCACGTCGTGATCCCCGACGCCGGCCACATCGTGAACATCGAGCAGGCCGATGCCTTCAACGCCGCGGTGGCGAGCTTCCTGGAGAAGCTCCCGCGCGCGTGACGGGCGCGCGGCGCCCTGCGCCTTCCCCTACTCGGGTTGCTTCACGACGCGGTAGCGCACCTGGGCATCGGTGATGGCGCTGGTGCCTCCGCCGAACTTCGCTTCTCTCAAAGGCACGAAGGTCGTCCACTCCATGTCCGCCTCGCCCGGCGTCGCCGGCAGCGGAAGCGGGTTGAGCTCGAGCTGGGTATGCGTGCCCACATAGAAGTAGACCATGCGGCTGGCGCGGCGGCTGTTGAGGTCGGCCATCGCAGGCACGATGAGGTGACCGCTCTCTCGTCGGTATTGCGCCGTGTCGATGCGCGCATAGCTGTTGTCGTCGCGGCCTGCGTAGAGGCTCAGCCGGATCCCACCGGGACCGAGGTTCTCCGGCGGCACGGCCGCTTCCGGCAGACGCACCTCGAACTCGACCGCGAGGGGAAGGCCATCGCTCCACGGTGGCTGCGGCAGGCCGGCGAAGGAGAGGCCCGCGATGCAGAAGAGCCCGACCTGGCCGATGGCGACCGACGTGCCGAGTGCCTTCCAGAAGTGCCGCCACTGCGAGGCATGCACCATCTTGGTGGCCAGCAACCCGACCAGAAAGCCACCGATCAGACCCGCCGGGATGAACAGGAAGGCGAGCGCGTAGCCTTGTGCGCCCTCCATGGTGCTCACCCCGTGCAGATCCATGAGCGCGATGGCCACCGGAGCGGTGACCGCAGCCGTCACGAGACCCGTCAGAAGGGCTACGACCAGCGCGATCTTCCAGTTCATGCGGAGATATTGCGGTTAGTTCGCGACTTCCGTGAGCCCTCCAGTCCGGGTCGCGCAGCCGCAGCCCGGTGGCGCTGGTGCGCCGGAAGAGCGAGGCGAGGAAGCGTCCCCCATCCGATCCGAGACGCTTTGTCGATTGCTGTGGCAAGAAGGCACTCTTTGACACGTCGGTTTGCGCTCGCACCTTCCAGCGCGCTCTTGCGGCCGAGGGGTTGTGACGAGACGTCTCGTCGGTGGATTCGGGTGCGGGATCCCGGCGTGAAGCTCTCATGAGGCTGCTGACACCTTTCCTGTCGGCGAGCCACAAGGCCATCGAGGCTGCGTTGCAGCCCGGTCGTCGAGGTGGTCTCGAGACGGAAAGGAAGCAGGTCGATCCCAATGAACCCGACTCGAACGATTCTCGCTCTCGCTGTCCTGGCTGGATTCGTGTTGTCGAGCACTCCCTCTCGTGCCGCGAGCTACACGAGCACGTGGAGCGGGCTCATCTTCGCCTTCGAGGGGCAGAACACCAGCATCACCACGCTGGACGTTCGTCCTGGAGGGTTCGATCCGGGTCTCCACGCCGTGCAGTCTGCATCGCTGTCGATGACCTTCAAGGACGACTGGTACGAGTACGATGGCGTCGAGATCGCGACGATCCTGGGCGACGGAGTGGCAGTCGGCTCGAACCTCAACTTCGGTGAGTACCACCTGGGAAAGACCTGGACGTGGAGCGGCCCCGTCACGACTCTGGCGACGCTGGCGGACGGTCTGCTGGGCGTGAGAGTGCTCAATCCCCAGCCGTACCCGAATGACTTCTACGTCACCGGAGCGGCGCTGACGGTCACCTGGGACGTCATCCCCGAACCCTCCACGATGCTCCTGCTGGGTCTCGGGGTGGCCGGCCTGGCAGGGGTCGGGAGGCGGAGCGCGTCGTTCCGCGGTCGCCGGTGAGCCGCACGAGGCAGGAGGCTGGATCGCCCGGCCCCGCTCCCGATCGCGACGCGACTCGCCTGCCCGAACTGGTGCATACTTGCGGGTGCGCGTCCGAGAGGAGAGCAGCATGGAGACGGAAGCCTCCCTTCCGGCGGCGACCTCGTCGCGACTGCCGACGGGCGTCGCCATCCAGCCCCGCCGCTTCGACTTCCGCGATCTCGATCGCATCCCGCAATACTGGTTCGCCGGCAACCCGATCGTCACGCACACCGAGAATGCATTCTCCATCCTGATCCCGCCCGGAGAGCGCTTCTTCATCCGTTCCGTGCAGCACTACGCCGAACGAACGGCCGATCCCGAGCTCGCGGGCCTCATCCGCGCCTTCGTCCAGCAGGAAGCCCTGCACACGCGATCGCACAATGCATTCAACGCATCGCTCGCGCGGTTCGGTGTCGACGTCGACCGTGAGACGGCCTACGCCGACCGGGTCATGACGACCCTCGGCAAGGTCCTGCCGAAACGGATGCAGCTCGCCGCGACGGTCTTCCTCGAGCACCTGACCGCGACCGGAGCGCACCTTCTCTTCACGGAGCCGCGGATCTGCGAAGCCATGCACCCCGAGATGCTCCGCTTCTGGCGCTGGCACGCCGCCGAGGAGATCGAGCACAAGGCCGTCGCCTTCGACCTCTACCGGGAGATCGGTGGCGGTTATCTGCTGCGGGTCGTTTCCGCGATCCTGACCGTCCTGCTGCTCGCGTTCCCGTTCGCGAGGATCACCCGCCGCATGATGCGCAACGACCCGACCGTGATCACGGAAGAGATGCGGGGGCAGGCGCGGGAGCTGAACCGGATCGCGATGCGTCCCCAGCTCCGCATGATCGCCGCATACTTCGCGCCGGGCTTCCACCCGTGGAAGTGCCACGACGAAGCGTACCTCTTCGCGTGGTACGCCTCGTCGGATGCCCGCGACCGCGCGCCCGCACGCTGATCGGTGCGCGCCGAAGCACCGGCCCTCCGGAGGCCCCGGACGCGGTACCGTCTGGGGGGTCACGGCCGTCACCGCCGCGACGCGAGGAGTGAGCGTGACGCCCCAGCATCTCGGCCGCCTGATCGAGGAGCTCGATCTCCTGGTCGCCTCCGCACGCGCGCTCGAGCGTGATCTGGCGCCCGAGCTCGTGCGCGTCGCGCCGGAGCACC
>CAYOIG010000297.1:0-1904 GCA_964403915.1 uncultured Myxococcaceae bacterium | reverse complement strand
TGCCGGCCGGCACGATCCACACGTGCTCGCGGCGCTGCGCGCGCAGCCGTTGAACACGATGGCCGACGTCGCCGACGCCTTTGGCCGTGTCATCACCGCGGCGCTGCAGACGCCCGACGCCCCCGGACTCGCCGCCGTGATCAACGCCCCGACTTCACCCCTCGAATTCTCCCGGGCGGCCGTCGCCGAAGACCTCCTGCGCTTCGTCACCGAGCACCAGATCGTCGCGCGCCGCGACAACGAGGCCGCGGCCAAGATTCGCGAGCGACTTACGATCCTCGAGACCTCCGCCCCCGTCGATCGCGCCCAGGTCGTCACCGTCGCCGGCGCTCCGGTCGAGCCCCGCGTGCTCATCCGCGGCGACCGCCTCAAGCCGGGCGCTGCCGTGCCCCGCCGCCTGCCGCAGGTCTTCGCCGCCCTCGACGATCGCACCTTCACCGACGACGGTCGCCAGGCGCTGGCGGCGGCGCTCGCAAGTCCGGACAATCCCCTCACCGCGCGCGTCCTCGTGAATCGCATCTGGCAGCAGCATTTCGGCCGCGGGCTCGTTGCCACGCCCGACGATTTCGGCGCCACGGGTGAGCGGCCCTCCCATCCGGAGCTGCTCGATCACCTCGCCGCCTGGTTCGTGGCACACGGCTGGTCGATCAAGGCACTGCAGCGTTACCTTCTCACGTCCGCCACCTGGCAGCAAAGCAGCGCCGCACAACCCGGCGCCCTGGCCCGCGATCCCGAGAACCGTCTGCTCTGGCGCCAACGGCCGCGCCGGCTTGAATTCGAGGCGCTGCGGGACAGCCTCCTGCGGGTCGCGGGCCGCCTCGACACGCGGCTGGGCGGACGCAGTGCGCCGTTGACCGACGACAATGTGCGTCGGGCCGTCTACGGCTACCCCTACCGCTTCCGCATTCCCACCCTGCTGCGAAATTTCGACGTCGCGAATCCCGACCAGTCCATCGCCCGCCGGGCCGAAACCACGCACCCGCTGCAGGCGCTCTTCTTTCTCAACAGTCCGTTCGTCCGCGCGCAGGCCGAGGGCGTGAACCGTCAGCCCGAGATCGCGGAACTGCTCGATGCCCGCGCCCGCATCACGGCCACCTACCGCCGCATCCTCGCCCGGCTGCCCGACCGCGAGGAAACGGAGCTGGCGCTGCGCTATGTCGGCCCGGCGCCCGACGACACGCGCTGGACGCACTTCGCCCAGGCGCTGCTGCTTTCGAACGAGTTCATTCACTGCGACTGACGCTTCCCTTCGCCGCCCCATGCCCTCGTCCCGCCCTCCTGCCCCGCCGATCTCTCGCCGCGAAATGCTGCGTCGCTGCGGCCTCGGCTTCGGTACGCTCGGCCTCGCGGCGCTGCTCGGCGAATCGTCGCTCCGCGCCGCCGATGCCGCCGGTCCGCTCGCCCCGCGGGCGCCGCATTTTCGGGCCCGCGCGAAGTATGTGATCCAGATCCTGGCCAACGGCGGGCCGGCGCAGATGGACACCTTCGACCCCAAGCCGCTGCTGTCGAAGCTGCACGGGCAGCGCCTGCCGATCCATCTCGCGACCGAGCGCCCCACCAGCACCGCGCTGGGGTCGCCGTTTTGTTTCGACCGCTACGGCAAGTCAGGGCTCGAGGTGAGCGAACTCTTCGGCCCGCTCGCGGCCAGGCACGCCGACGATCTCTGTGTGATCCGCTCGATGTACTCCGACACGCCGATCCACGAGAACTCGCTCCGCCTGATGAACTGCGGTGCCAGCATCATGGCGCGCCCCAGCATCGGCTCGTGGATCACCTACGGCCTCGGCACGGAGAACCAGAACCTCCCCGGCTTCGTCGTCCTGGTGCCGAAGGGCATGCCCGTCGCCGGAGCCGACAACTGGCAGTCGTCCTTCCTGCCCGGGGCGTACCAGGGCACCTACATC
>CAYOIG010000296.1:0-5210 GCA_964403915.1 uncultured Myxococcaceae bacterium | reverse complement strand
CTCCATGCGCCGGCCGAGCACGATGCGGTCGCGGTCGTACCAGCGGTAGGCGAGCGGGCTCTGGCTCTCGGGCCCCTCGTAGCGGATGCATTCGATGCCGGGAAAGAAGGGCTCGGTCACGGGAGGCTCCTCGTGCGCACGGCGATGCGCCGAGCCTACCACCGGAGAGCAGCCCCTTCGCGCGCGCGACTCTCCGTCAGCCGGTCTCCGCGAAACGCTGCCGGAGATCCTGATAGAGACCACGCCAGCGCGCGAGGCGCCCGGCCAGACGCTCCGCGAGCGCTGCGTCCGGCTCCGCCGTCTCCATCAGCGCCGGCGCCGTGCACACGCCTTCGGGGCTCTCGGAGGTATCGGCCAGACGGGCGAGGCGAGCCGCGCCGAAGGCCGGCCCCAGCTCGGCCCCGGCCCGGTAGTCGAGCGGGCGGCCGAGCGCGCTCGCGAGAATGCGCCCCCAGAGACGGCTTCGCGCGCCGCCGCCGATCACCGTGACGCGCTCGATCGCCGTGCCCGCTGCGAGCAACGCCTCCTGCCCGTCGGCGAATGCAAAGGCCACTCCTTCGAGCACGGCGCGGCCGAGATCGGCGCGCGTCGTCTCGTGCCCCAGCCCGAAGAAGACACCCCGAGCGTGCGGATCGTCGTGGGGCGTGCGCTCCCCGGAGAGATAGGGAAGGAAGAGCACGCCGGAATCGTGATCCTGCGCCTCGATCTCTTGCAGCAGCGCGGCCTCGCTCGGGGCGCCTGTGACGCCCGTCAGCCATGTGAGGCAGCTCGCGGCGCTGAGGCTCACCGCCATCTGATGCCACGTCCCCGGAAGGCAGTGGCAGAAGGCATGGATGGCCCGCGCCGGGTTCGGCGCAAATTGGTCGCCGGCCACGAAGTAGACGCCCGAGGTGCCGAGCGAGAGCAGGGCATCGCCCGGGCGGATCACGCCCGCGCCCACCGCACCCGCGGCGTTGTCGCCCGCGCCGCCGGCCACCACCACGCCGGGAGAGAGGCCGAGCGCGGCAGCCGCCGCCTCGCGCAGGCGCCCGGAGGGCTCCGAGCCCTCGACCAGCCGCGGCATCGCCGCGAGCGGCAGGCGCGTGGCCGCCAGCATCTCGGGCGACCAGCGGCGCGCGGCCACGTCGAGCCAGAGCGTCCCGGCCGCATCGGACATCTCCGACACCGCCTCACCGGTAAGGCGCAGCCGGAGCCAGTCCTTCGGGAGCAGCACCCGCGCCACGCGGGCAAAAATGTCCGGCTCGTGCTCGGCCACCCAGAGCAGCTTCGGCGCTGTGAAGCCCGGCATCGCCCGGTTGCCCGTGATCGCACGCGCGCGGGGCTCGCGCGCTTCGAGCATGGCGCACTGCGGCGCGCTGCGGCCATCGTTCCACAGGATTGCGGGCCGCAGCACGCGATCGCCGGCGTCGAGGAGCGTTGCGCCGTGCATCTGGCCCGAGAGCCCGATCGCGCGCACCGCCCGGAGCGCCGCGTCATGACGCAGGCGGACGTCGGCCACGGCCTGCTGCGTCGCCCGCCACCACGCCTCGGGATCCTGCTCCGACCAGCCGCGCGCGGGCCGCTGCACCGTGAGAGCTGCGCTCGCCTCGGCCAGCACTCGCTGATCCGCGCCGACCAGCACACACTTGACACCCGAGGTCCCGAGATCGATGCCGAGGTACAACCCACCCTCCCGTCCGCCCGGGGCGGGGCCAGCGCCGAACCCTTACGGAACTTTGACGGGCCCGCCATCCCGGACGCGCGACACTGGGGAGAGGCGAGAGAGCCTTGGAGGCCGCGTGAAGATCCATCTCGTGACGCCGAAGAACCCCCCGAGCTTCTGGACCTACGACCAGATTCTCGACACGCTCGGCAAGCGCTGCATCTTCCCGAATCTCTCGATGCCCACCGTGGCCGGCCTCACGCCACGCGAGCACGAGATGTCGCTCTGCGACGAGAACGTCGAGGAGATCGACTTCGACGTCGATGCCGACATCGTCGGCGTCACGGGCTTCATCGTCCACAAGCAGCGCATGCTCGAGATCATCGAGGAGTTTCAGCGGCGCGGGCGCTTCGTCGTGGTGGGCGGCCCCTTCGCCTCGCTCTGCCCCGAAGAGCTGCGCGGGCGCTGCGACGTTCTCTTCGTGGACGAGGCCGAGGAGACCTGGCCTCGGTTCCTGCGTGACTTCGAGGCCGGCTGCTGGAAGAGCGAGTACCGCCCCGACGAGAAGCCCGACCTCACGAGCTCGCCGATGCCGCGCTTCGACCTGCTGAAGGTCGACCGCTACCACGCACTAACGATCCAGTTCGCGCGCGGCTGCCCCTTCAACTGCGAGTTCTGCGACATCATCGTGCTGTACGGCCGCCGTCCGCGCGCGAAATCGGTCGCGCAGGTGATGGCAGAGATCGAGGAGTGCCGCCGCCTCGGCGCGTCGCAGGTCTTCATCGTCGACGACAACTTCATCGGCAACAAGAAGCACGCAAAGGATCTGCTGCGCGAGATGGGGGCCTGGGGCGAGAGGCACGGCCATCCGATCAGCTTCAACACCGAAGTCTCGCTGAACGTCGCGCAGGACGAGGAGCTGCTGGAGCTGCTGCGCGCCGCGCACTTCACGACCGTCTTCATCGGCATCGAGAGCCCGCGCAAGGAGTCCCTGCAGGAGACCCACAAGACCCAGAACATGCGCGGAAACCTCGTGGACAGCGTGCGGAGGATCCACTCCTACGGCATCCAGGTGCAGGCCGGCATGATCGTCGGCTTCGACCACGACGACGTCAGCATCTTCGACGAGCAGCTCCGCTTCATTCAGGAGGCGCGCATCCCGGTTTCGATGACGGGCATGCTTCAGGCCATGCCCAAGACGCCGCTCCACGACCGCGTGCTGGCCGAGGGCCGGCTGGTGGCCGAGTCGACGGGCGATCAGTTCGTGTTCTCGAACATTCTGCCGAAGTCGATGAGCCGGCTCGATCTCTACCGCGGCTACCGAAAGCTGCTCGAACAGCTCTACGACTTCCGCTACTTCAAGCAGCGCACGCTCGACTTCGTGCTCCACCGCGGCACGCAGGTCAAGGGCGCGACCGGCGTGAGCGTCAATGCCAGCGAGAGCCGCATCTTCCTCCGCATCCTCAAGGAGACGCTCGTGCGGGGCGGCCCGCGCCGCGCGTGGTTCACGCTCTCGCTGCTCGCGACGACCCTGCTGCGCCGGCCGAGCGCGTTCAAGGAGGCCGTCTCCTTCGCCATCATCCACAAGGCCTTCCAGGAGTACATGGAGACTCTCTGCCGCCACCTCGACTTCGCCATCGCGGAGATCGAGCGACAGGGCGGCATGGAGGCGAGGGAGCTGGACCTGGCGTAGGGGGTGGCGGGAGGGCTGCCCGCCGCGCGCGGCGCCCGGACGCGGCCTCGCGCGATCCTGCGGCCATGGCGAAGGGCACAGAGCTGCGCGAGCCCTCCGGCGATCTCGAGACGGTGCGGCGGATCGTGACCACGGCGCTCCGCGGCCAGCCGGCGCGCGTCTTCCTCTTCGGGTCACGCGCGCGCGGAGACCAGCGCGGCACCTCCGACTTCGACGTCGCGGTGCTGGCTGCGCATCCGCTCCCGCGCGGGCTGCTCGGGCGGATCCGCGAGGAGCTGGAGGAGAGCCGGGTGCCCGTCCCGGTAGACCTCGTCGATCTCGCGGAGGCGCCGGCAGCGCTTCGCGAGCAGGTGCTGAGGGAGGGCCGCGAGTGGACCGTCTCCGAAGCCGACTGAATCTCGCATCCCGCACGCGGGCGCGCCTCGCGGAGCTGTCCGGCCGAGCGAGCGTCTCGGAAGTGGAACGCGATGCGGCGAGCCGTGCGCACCGCGCCGAGAGAGTGGGGCCCCTGAGGGCGCTGCCGGCGCAGGCTACCTGCCGGCCTGCAGGAGGACGTGGGTCAGCCTCTCGGGCAGCCTGAGCCACCCCGCGGAGGCGGTGCGAAGCCGTCCGGGGATGATCCCTGTCATACGCCCCGCCCGGCCACCTGCGTAGACTGACCGCACGGTCGGGGGTCGCGGTGGCCGATGCAACGTACGACGCGGTGATCATCGGGGCGGGCCACAACGGCCTCGCCCTCGGCACCTATCTCGCACGCGCCGGCTTCGAGGTCGGCATCTTCGAGAAGCGGGCCGAGGAGGGCGGCGGGCTGTGCACCGAGGAGCTGACCCGCTCGGGCTTCCTGCACAACGTCCACTGCAACTACCACACGCTGGTGGGCGTGTGCCCCGTCTACGAGCACCTCGAGCTCGAGAAGCACGGCCTGCGCTACGTGCGCCCCCCGGTGCAGATGGCGTCCGTGTTCCGAGATGGGACGGCCCTCACCGTCCATACCGATCTCGACAAGACCTGCGCCTCGCTGGCTCGCTTCTCGCGCAAGGATGCCGACACCTTCCGGCGTCTGTACGAGGAGACCAAGGGCTACCTCGACATGATCCTGCTCACCCTCATGTACTCGCCGCCGATCTCCATGAAGGACATCACGAAGGCGCTGGTCGCTTGGGGCGTCGAGGAGAGAGCGGAGTTTCTGAGCGTCCACCTGCGGCGCCTGTCCATCGACCAGTTTCTCGACCAGCACTTCGAGAACGCGAAGGTGAAGGCGCATCTCGCCTTCCACGCGGCCTGCGCGGGCTACTCGACCGACCGCAAGGGCCTCGCGGTCTCGTTCCCGCTGCTGGCCGGCAAGATCGACAACTGGCACCTCTGCATCGGCGGCTCCCACGCCCTCGCGCACGCGCTATGGGAGGCCTTCGCCCACGCCGGAGGGCGCGTCTTCCTGCAGCACGGCGTGAAGCAGATTCTCGTCGAGGGGGGCCGCGCCGCCGGTGTCGTGCTCGAGGACGGGAGCACGGTGCGCGCGCGGCGGCTCGTCGCGAGCTCGATCGATCTCGAGCAGACCTTCCTCGCGATGCTCGATCCTGCCACGCTGCCGGCCGAAGTGCGCAAGGATGTCGAGCGCTTCCCGCACATGGACTGGTCGTTCTTCAGCGTCCATCTCGCGATGAACCGGCCACCGCAGTACGCCGCGGCCGAATTCGATCCCGACGTGAACCAGGCCTGGGTCGTGAATCTCGGCTACGAGAGCCCGGGCGAGATCGACCGCCACTGGCAGGAGGTGCGCGCAGGGCGCCTGCCCGATCCGCGCCCGAATGCGGCGGTCAACTCGCTCTTCGATCCGACCGACGCGCCCGCGGGCGGCTACACCGGGCTGCTGCG
>CAYOIG010000295.1:0-3814 GCA_964403915.1 uncultured Myxococcaceae bacterium | reverse complement strand
GGATGGAATCCGGCGCTCTCGACATGAGCGGCAGGGTCGTGGTCGTCACCGGCGGCACTCGCGGCGTCGGCCGCGGTATCGCGCTGCGGATGCTCGAAGCGGGCGCCGAGGTTCTCGTTTGCGGCCGGAGCGAGCCTGCGGCGCTGCCCATGGCCGGGGGCCGAACGGCCCTCTTCGTCGCCGCCGACGTGCGCGTGCCGGAACAGATCGATCCCGTGATCGACGCGGCACTGGCGCGCTTCGGTCGACTCGATCTCCTCGTGAACAACGCAGGCGGGTCCCCGCCCGCAGACGCCGCAACGGCCTCGCCCCGTTTCTCCGAAGCGATCATCCGTCTGAACCTGATCGCCCCGCTCGTCTTTGCCCAGAAAGCCAACGCCGCGATGCAGACCCAGCCCGAAGGCGGCAGCATCATCAACATCGCGAGCGTTTCTGGCGTCCGCCCCTCTCCCGGTACGGCCGCCTACGGCGCAGCGAAGGCGGGCCTGCTCTCCCTCACGCAGTCCCTCGCCATCGAGTGGGCGCCCAGAGTTCGCGTCAATGCCATCGTGGCCGGACTCCTCCGGACCGAACAGGCGCATCTGCACTACGGAGACGATGCCGGCATCGCGCGCGTCGCGGCCACGATCCCGCTCGGCCGCCTCGGCGAAGCCACCGACGTCGCGGATGCCTGCCTCTTCTTCGCGTCTCCTCTCGCGCGCTACGTCACCGGTGCCGCGCTACTCGTCCACGGAGGCGGCGAGCGCCCGGCTTTTCTGGCGGCCGCCGAGAAGCCGTAGCTCGGCGTTCGAGCACGATCCCACGCCGATCCCGCGACACCGGGCGGAGCGCATTCGCCTGCACGCCAGACGCCTACCGGATCCCATCGCGCGCGTGACGGTGTGGGCTCGTGGCTACTTCCCGGCCCGTTCGCCCGGTCGCGGAGGATCGGCGGGGCCGCCTGCGAAGCACTGGGCGATGGCCATCCAGCGACGCGCGGTGTCGCCCACGACCTCGAGCGTGGTGTCGGCCACGTTGCGGCCCTGGGTCACGACCTGGCAGAACTCGAGCGCCGAGCCTGCGACGCGGCTCTCCTGGTTCGGCTCGTTCCACTCCCAGATCGCGCCCGACGGGGCGACGAGCCTCACGTAGGGCGCCGGGCCAGGCACCGGCAGCTTGCGGTTGACGAAGGTCCAGCCGAACGTTCGTACACCGAGCACGGCAACGTTCTTGATCCGGTCGGTGTGCGTGCGCGGCACACGCAGCAGGTCGTAGACGTCCTGCCCGTGCGCCCAGGTCTCCATGTAGCGCGCGGTGGTGAACATGCGAACACCCATGTCGGGGCCGAACCACGGCAGGCGCCTCTCGGGATCGGAGTCGCCCAGCAGCCGCGCCATCTCGCGGCAGGTCGTGTGCCACGTCTCGAGAAGGGCAGCGTTGCCGAGATGGCCGAGCTGCTCTCGTGCCACGTCCGCCGTCTTGCGCCCGCCAATCATCGCCTCGATGAGCCGCTTGCGCTCTGCCGCGAAGCCCGCAGGGTCGGTGAGCGCGAGCAGCGACACGCGATCGAAGAAGTGCAGGTGCGCGACGACGTCCCACGGCGTCCAGCCGAGAAACGGCGTCTCGCGGCGCCAATCCTTCTCGTCCACCGTGCGCAGAAATGTTTGCAGCTCGTCCGCCTCCGCGACGAGATCGAGGCTCTCTTGCAGCATCGTGCCCCCCTGCCCTGGCCTAGAAGCCGAGCTGCTTCGCGAGATAGTGCATCATGGTCTCGTCGGAGCCGCCGCCGATGCTGATGAGACGCGAATCCACGAAGGCCCGGCCCGCCATGCTCTCCTTCATGTAGCCGTATCCGCCGTGTAGCTGGAGGCACTCGTCCGCAACCTGGCGAGACACCCGGCCGCAGAAGAGCTTGGCGGCGGTGATGAGACGCGTGGCATCCACTCCTCGCACGCGCTGCGCCACGCAGGCTCGCGTCAGCTCTTTCGCAGCCTCGATCTGCGTCCACAGCTCGACCATGCGAAACTGGGTGTTTTGCATCTTCGAGAGAGGCTTTCCGAAGAGCACGCGCTCCGTGGTCCACTTCTTCGTCTCCTCCCACAGATGCTGGGAGCCGGCGATCGAGCTGACACAGCCGACGAGCCGCTCGTCCTGGAACTGCATCATCTGCTGCTGGAAGCCGCGACCGATCTCGCCGATGGTGTTCGCGACGGGCACCCGCACGTCTTCGAAGAAGAGCTGTCCGGTGTCCGAGCCCCAGTTCCCAATCTTGTCCAGCAGCGTGCAGCGATAGCCGGGCAGATTGGTGGGCACGACGATCTGGGAGAAGCCGCCGTAGCCCGCCTTGGGGTCGGTCACGGCCAGAAGGCACAGCCAGTCGGCCGTGGCCGCATTGGTGATGTAGATCTTCGAGCCATTGATCACCCACTCGTCGCCATCGCGCACGGCCCGCGTCTTGATGCCGGCGACGTCGGAGCCTGCATCGGGCTCGGTGACGGCGATCGCCGCCACCATCTCGCCCGCGACGGCCGGAGCGAGATAGCGGCGCTTCAGGTCATCGCTCCCGAACTCGTGCAGCGACGGAGTCGCCATGTCGGTCTGGACGCAGAGGCCCATGGTGACGCCCGCGTTGTCGGCACGGCCGAGCTCTTCGTACATCACGGCGGTGTACGACCAGTCGAGGCCTGAGCCGCCCCAGGCGGGGTCGTAGCGCAGGCCGAGCATGCCGAGATCGCCCATCTTGCGGTACAGGCTCTTGTCGATGCGGCCCATGGCATCGAACTCGCGGGCTCGCGGCCGCAGCTCGTCTTCCACGAACTTGCGGACGGTTTCGCGAAAGAGAGCGTGCTCGGGTGTTCCGTAGAGATCGCTCGTCACGTCGTGCTCCTCAGCTCTGTTCGTCTGCGGCCCAGCTCGCCGCGCGCTTACCGAGGAAGGCCTTCATGCCCTCCGCCGCCTCCTCGCCCGCGAAGAGCTCGCCTGACAGGCGCGTGGCCCACGCGAAGGCGTCCGGCTGGCTCATCCGCGGCACCTCGTAGACGAGTCGCTTGGCGAAGCCGAGGGCCCGGGGCCCTCCCTTGCGCAGATCGGCCAGCACTTCCTCGACCGCCGCATCGAGCTGCGCGGGCGGGACTGCACGGCTGATGAGGCCGAGCTCCGCGGCGCGGCTCGCCGGAAAGCGGTGTCCGCGCAGGAAGGCCTCCATCGCCTCGCCAGGGCGCATCTTCGGCAGGCAGACCACGGAGATGATGGCCGGCGCCACGCCGAGCCTCACCTCCGTAAACCCGAACTTCACGTCGTCGGCGGCGATCGCGATGTCGAGCGCGGCGGCCAGGCCATTGCCGCCGCCCATGACGTGCCCGGCGATGCGCCCGACGACGGGTGTCGGCGAGGCCTGGATCTCGGCGAAGAGCTCCGCGAGGCCGCCCGAGCCCGAGATCCGGCCGGAGGCGCCGCTTCTCTCTTTGAGATTTGCGCCGGCGCAGAAGGTCGAGCCCTCGTTGGTGACGACGAGCGCACGAACCGCCGGATCGGCGTTGGCCGCGGCGAGCGCATCACGCAGGCCCTTCACGAGCGCTGCGCCGAGGGCATTGCGATTTTCCACGTCGGCGAGCGTCGCGGTCATCACCCCGCGACGCGTCTCCACATTCACCACGCTCATGGCGCGTACCCCCTCGTGCGTTGCTACCGGCCTCGAAAGACCGGCGCCCGCTTCTCGCCGAAGGCGGCGATGCCTTCTCGCGTGTCTTCGCTCGCGAAGTTCACCGCCTGCGCCGCGGCCTCCCAGTGCAGGGCCTCGGACAGGCT
Source organism: uncultured Myxococcaceae bacterium (assembly GCA_964403915.1). Lineage (GTDB taxonomy): Bacteria > Myxococcota_A > UBA9160 > UBA9160 > UBA9160 > MYXO. Next base: position 28 of record CAYOIG010000295.1, on the reverse strand, counting down.
CAGGGAGAACGCGCTGCCGAGCATTCGC
>CAYOIG010000294.1:0-3519 GCA_964403915.1 uncultured Myxococcaceae bacterium | reverse complement strand
TTCGTCGATACGCGCGGTTCGCACGCCGGGCGCCGCACCGGCGCGCGCGCAGGAGTCGCGGCCGCATTAGAGGGAGGATCGCCATGCAAGACCGGCTTCGAATACGGGCCGTGCGCCGCCTCGCGTGGGCCATCGGGATCTCCCTCCTGCTCGCTGCCCCCGCGCAGGCCGTCGACTGGAACGACATGGCCGGCGCCAGCACTGTCACCATCACGACCACGAACGAGGACGGCACGCCGCGCGAGACCACGATCTGGCTGCTGGTGGTCGACGGCTTCCCGTACGTACGCACGGGCAGCACACGCTGGGGCGCCAACGCAGAGCGGAGCCCCGACGTCCGGCTCCAGGTGGGAGAACGGAGCTTCTTGCTGCGGGCCGTGCCGGTGACGGACCCCGCCCTGATCGAGCGCCTGCGGACCGGGCTGCGGGAGAAATACGGCTGGGAGGACGTGGCGGTCCGCTTCCTGCCCGGGGCCGGGACGAAGTTCTTCCGCCTCGATCCGCGCCCGGGCACTTGACCCCGCCAGCCCCGGAGGCTACCCCTCTCCCGCCCCGAACCCCGCGACTCTGGAGAGAATCATGCCCCGGCGCTGCAGCGTGAGCGGCTCGAAGACCTCGCACGGCCAGAACGTCTCGCACTCGAACCGCAAGACGCCCCGGCGCTTCCAGCCGAATCTCCAGAAGGCCAGCTTCGTGAGCGAGGCCCTCGGCAGCCGCGTGGGCCTGCGCGTCTCGACGCGGAGCCTTCGCACCGTGCGCACCCACGGCGGCATCGACGCCTTCCTGCTCTCCCAGGCCGACGACAAGCTGGCTCCCGAGGCGCTCGCCCTCAAGCATCGCATCCAGAAGGCGATGGGCGGCAAGATCAAGGCGGCCGCGAAGCGCTGAGGCCGGGGCGAGCGGAGCGCTACGGCGCGACGATCACCTTGCCCCAGGTCTTGCGCCCCCCGAGGGCGGTCAGTGCGCTGGCGATCTCCTCGAGCGGAAAGGTCTTGAAGATCACGGGCCGGATCTTCCCCTCGTCGTAGAGCTGGAAGAGCGCGTTCATGGTCTCGGGAATGCGCGCCGGCTCGTGCTGGGCATAGGCGCCCCAGTGCAGGCCCATCACCGAGATGTTCTTGAGCAGGATGCGGTTGGCCTTCACCTCGGGGATGCGGCCGCCCGCGAAGCCGATCACCAGCAGCCGCCCACTCCAGGCGATGCACTTGAGCGACTGATCGAAGATGTCGCCACCCACGGAGTCGTAGATGACGTCGGCGCCCTTGCCATTCGTCGCCTCCTTCACCCGCTGCACGAAATCCTCGCGCTGGTAGTCGATCAGCACCTCGGCGCCGGCCGCACGCGCCACCTCGAGCTTGTCGGCCCCGCCCGCCGTGGCGATCACCCGCGCGCCGAGAGCTCGGCCGATCTGCACCGCCGCGATGCCGACGCCCCCGGCCGCAGCGTGGACGAGGAGCCACTCGCCCGGCCGCAGCGCAGCGCGGTAGACGAGCGCGGCATACGACGTCGGGTAGACGATCGGAAGCGCCGCAGCCTCCTCGAAGCTCATCTTCGCGGGCATCTTCCAGACACCGCGTGCCGCAGCGACCACCCGCTCGGCGAAGGCGCCGAGAGGCGTCGAGAGCAGGACGCGATCGCCGACCGCGAATCCCTGGACGTCGCCGGCCACCTCGGCGACGATGCCGGCCGCCTCTGCGCCCGGGATGAACGGCAGCGGCGGCTTCATCTGATACTTCCCCTGACACATAAGAATGTCGAAGAAGTTGCAGCCGGCGGCACGCACCTCGAGCGCGAGCGTTCCGGGCCAGAGCTTCGGCTCCGGAGTCTCGCTCACGCGCAGCTCCGACGGCTCCATCAGACGATCGACCACGACCGCGCGCATCGCTCCTCCCGCTTTCGTCAGAGTACCTGCGAGCCGTGACCCTTCCAGAAGGGAGTTCGCAGCAGGCGTTTCAGGATCTTGCCCGAGGCCGTTCGCGGGATCTCCTCGGCGAAGGAGACCGAGCGTGGCAGCTTGTAGCCCGCGAGATGCTCGCGCGCGAACGCGATCAGCCCGGCCTCATCGAGGTTCTCCCCGGGATGGGTCACGACCACCGCGTGCACGCTCTCCCCCCACTCCTCGCTCGGGATGCCGAAGACGGCAACGTCGGCGACGGCCGGATGCTGCTCGAGGGCGGCCTCGATCTCGGCCGGATAGACGTTCATGCCGCCCGTGATGATCATGTCGCTCTTGCGATCGCAGATGTAGTAGTAGCCTTCGGCATCCCGGTAGGCGACGTCACCCACCGACAGCCAGTCGCCCCGGCGACCCTGCTCGTACTTCTCGTGGGCCTTGTGGTAGGTGACGAACACGCTCTTGCTCTTGACGTACAGCTCGCCGGGGACGTTCGGCTCGCTGATCTCCCGGCCGTCGTCGCCGAAGAGCGCGAGCGCAACGCCGGGTGAGGGCTTGCCGCAGGATCCGGGCTTGCGGCGCTGGTCCTCGGGACGCAGGATCGTGTTCACACCGAGCTCGGTCGACCCGTAGACCTCGAACAGCGAATCCTCGGGAAAGTCGGCGAGATATCGCTCCTTGAGCGCCAGCGACCACGGCGCCGCATTGGCGATCATGCGCCGCATCGAGCTGCGATCATATTTCGCCTTCACCTCCGCCGAGAGGTGACACACCATACGGATCGGTGTCGGTGCGGAAAACGTGGTGGTGACGCGATGCCGCTCCACCAGCCGAAGCCAGTCCTCGGGGTCGAACTTGCGCTGCACGACGATCGTGTTGCCGAGCGTGAACGCGAGGTTCATGAAGCCGCCCGGTCCCGAGTGATAGAGCGGGCCCGTCGTCAGATAGACGTCGTCCGGCTCGTAGCCGATGAAACGCAGCATGGCGAGCACCTGCTGCGGATCGCCGGCCGTGCGCCGCAGCGCGCCCTTGGGCCGGCCGGTGGTGCCGGAGGTGTAGATCATGGTCGCGCCGGAGCCCTCGGCGAGATCCACCTGCGGCGGCTCGGTGGAGGCCTGCGCCAGCAGCGGCGCGAGGGCACGCTGGCCGCCGAGAGCGGGGCCATCGAAGATCACGACCTCGCGCACGCTGGGAATGCGGCTGCGCACCTCGGCGAAGAGCGGTGCGAACTCCGCGTCGGCATGGACCGCGGCAGCATCGCTGTCGTCCACGACGTAGGCCGTCTCTTCCGCGGTGAGACGGTAGTTGAGCGGAACGGCCGTCACGCCGAGCTTGCGCGCAGCGTGCACCATGCGCACGACGCCGGGCGAGTTGAGACCGCACCACACGACCTTCTCGCCGGGGCGGATGCCGAGACCGAGCAGCGCATGGGCGAGCTGGTTCGCCTCGCGCTCGAGCGCGGCATAGGTCCAGGTGCAGAGCGGCTCCCCCGGGCGATCCTCGATCAGCGCGATCTTGTCCGGATGTCGCGCCGCGTGGGCGCTCAGCAGGTCGGCGGGCCTCGCCTCGTTCACGTGCCCTTCTCCTCCGGCACGAGACCACGGAAGAGCAGCTCGACCGAGGCT
>CAYOIG010000293.1:0-3147 GCA_964403915.1 uncultured Myxococcaceae bacterium | reverse complement strand
CTTCGCGGCTTCGAGGTTGCGTTCGAGCTTGCCCGTCATCGGGTTCATCAGCTTGCCGAGCGCCACCATGGCGGCCTGCTGCAGGCCGAGCACGAGCTGCAGGAACAGCGCCGCGTCGCGGGAAGGGGTGCTGTCGGTCATGCGTCTCCCTTCGCGGGCGTCTCGCCCGCGTGCCCGGGCGCGAGGCGCTTGGCCTCGTCCCAGAATCGGTCCATTTCCTCGAACGTGGACTGCGACGGGGTGCGGCCCGTCTCGGCCAGCCGCCGCTCGACGTGCAGGAAGCGGTCGCGGAAGCGGTGCGACGCGGCGCGCAGTTCGCGCTCCGGATCGACGCGCAGGTGCCGCGCGACGTTGACGACCGCGAACAACAGGTCGCCCAGTTCGTGCGCGACCGCCGGTGTGGTGTCGCCTGCGGCGAGCGCGCGCTCGACTTCGAGGGTCTCCTCGCGCACCTTGCCCAGCGGGCCCTCGAGCGAGGGCCAGTCGAAGCCGACGGCGGCCGCCTTCTCCTGGAGCCGGTAGGCTGCGACGAGCGCGGGCAGGCCCTTGGGCTGGTCGCCGAGAAGCGAAGCGGCCTGGCCCGCGGCGCCTTTCTCGGCCTTCTTGATCTCCTGCCACTGCTTGTAGGCGGCCTCACCGTCGCTCACACGGGCCTCGCCGTACACGTGCGGGTGGCGGCGGATCAGCTTCTCGACGGCGCGCTCGAACGCGTCGGCGAGCCCGATGCCTTTCTGCTCCCCCAGCAGCTCGAGGCAGAAGATCACCAGGAACCCGAGGTCGCCGAGCTCCTCCGCGGTGTGGTCCGCGTCACCGGACGCGATGGCCTCGACGGACTCGACCGCCTCCTCGGTGAGGTAGGGGGTCATCGTCTCGAGCGTCTGCTCGCGATCCCAGGGGCAGCCGTCCGGGCCGCGCAGGCGGCGGCAGACGGCGAGCAGCTTCTCGAAGGCTTCGCGTTCGCGATCGGTCATGGGCGCGCACCTTAGCCGACCGGGCGCGGCGGTGCATCCACGAGCGTCAGGAGGCCCGGGCGGCGGCCTCGACGGCGCCGCTCAGGATCGCGCGCAGTTCGTTCTGCGGCAGCGGCAGCACGGCGTAGTAGTAGGGGCGCACGGGCTGGATGCGCGCCCGCGCCTCGAGCGACTGGTCGCCCGACACCACGACGAGCGGCGTGGCCGGATTACCGCGGCGGAGCAACTGCAGCAGGCTCACGTGCTCGCCGTCCACGGCGGGCATGGCGGCGATCACGACGTCGAACGGCGTGCGAGCCGCTTCGCGCAGGGCGTCGGCGGCCGAACCACAGGCGACGGCCTCGTAGCCCATCGACCGGACTTCGGCGGCCACGGGCGAGTGGCCGTCGGAACGGCACTCGCAGACCAGGATCCGGGCGGTGTGCGCGCGGTGCTCGGCGGCGAGACGCCGCCGGCGGGCGCGGGAAGAAGCGTGAGGAGCGCTGTCTCGCTTCGACATCGTACGGCCTGGTTCCACTCGCCTTTCGGCAAAAGAAAGGCGCGGCGTCACGGTCCATCCTCCCCGCTCGGAAGAGACGGTTGGGGCGTCAGCTTCCGCGCGTGCACGTGAGCGCCGCGCCGAGTAACGGAGTCCCGGAGGACTCCGGATTGTCTCTTGCGGCAACCGCCGCGACCATCGTGGCCGGTGTTGCTCCGGCTTGGCCGCCCCAGCTCGCAGGGTTCGGTTGCCGCTCGCCCTGAACAATCAGCAAGAGGCGGGCCGCAACCGGGCCACCCGAAAAGTCGCGATTAGCCGTGCAATTCTCGCAGCCGAAAGCGAAGCGGGAGCGCCATCGGACTGCTGAGATGGCGCTCCCGCTGCCAGACTGACACCCGGCTCTGTCGGGCTGTCAGGATTCTGTGGCGTTGCCCTCGCCCGTCGGTTGCTCCAGTTCCTTGAGCTTGCGGTAGAGGTTTCGTTCGCTGATGCCGAGCATGCGGGCCGCGTTCTGGCGGTGGCCCTTGCAGTGGTCGAGCACGCGCCGGATGTAACGCATTTCCAGTTCTTCGAGCGTCGGCCATTCGCCGGCGCCGGGTTCGGGTTCGAACGCGGGCGCCATGCGCACACCCATGGGCAGGTGCTCGGGCCGGATCAGGCCGTCGTCGCACAAGATCAACGCGCGCTCGATGACGTTCTCGAGTTCGCGCACGTTGCCCGGCCATGCGTAGCGCTTGAGCACTTCGAACGCCTCGGGGGAGACGCGGGTGTTGCGGCGCGGCGCCACCTGCGAGGTCTGGCAGAAGTGCTCGATCAGCGCGGTGATGTCGTCCCGGCGCTGGCGGAGCGGCGGGATGTGGAGCGGCACGACGTTGAGGCGGAAGAACAGGTCCTCGCGGAAGCCGCCGTCCTTGATCATCTGCTCGAGCGAACGGTTGGTTGCCGCGATGACGCGCACGTCGACGGTGATGTCGGTGTTGCCGCCGAGCCGGCGGAACGTGTGGTTCTGCAGCACGCGCAGCAGGCGCACCTGCAGGCCGGGGGTCAACTCGGCGATTTCGTCCAGGAAGAGCGTGCCGTGGTTGGCGACCTCGAACAGGCCGTGCTTGAGCGAGGCCGCGCCCGTGTACGCGCCCTTCTCGTGACCGAACAGCTCGCTCTGCAGCAGGTTCTCGTGCAGGGCGGCGCAGTCGACGACGATGAACGGCTGGTTCGAGCGCAGGCTCTGGCGATGCACCGCGCGGGCGACGACTTCCTTGCCGACGCCGCTCTCGCCGCGAATGAGCACCGTCGTGTCCGTGCGGGCCACGCGGGCGATGAGGTCGAACAGCTCGCGCATCTCGGAGGTGGAGCCGATGATGCCCTCGCCCGGCTGGAGGCGCTCGACTTCGCGCGTCAACGCGGTGTTGCTCCGCAGGAGCTGCTGCTTCTCGGCCGCCTTCTCGAGCACGGCTTCGAGTTCGGACAGCTTGCAGGGCTTGGTGAGGAAGTCGTACGCGCCGAGCTTCATGGCGCGGATCGCCTCCTCGACGGTGCCGTAGGCCGTGAGCATCAGCACTTCGGTCGCCGGCCACTGCTCCTTGATCTCGGGCAGCAGCTCGAGTCCCGATCCGTCGGGCATGCGCACGTCGAGCAGGACGAGGTCGAAGTTGCGGCGCCCGAGGGCGTGCCGCGCCTCGTCGAGGTTGCCCGCGCCTT
>CAYOIG010000292.1:0-3603 GCA_964403915.1 uncultured Myxococcaceae bacterium | reverse complement strand
GATCTGGTGCTGACGGCCGGGCCGGCCTCGCGCATCGACCCGCAGCGCCTCGTGCGTCAGATGATGCAGGGCGGGACGAAGCTGCGCGTCACACCGGATCACCGGATCCTCGCGCCGGCACCGAAGGCTGCCGGCGCGAGCGTGCTCTTCGAAGCCGTGCGGCGCCTCCTAGGCGAGCTCGGCGGCGGCGCGTAGCACCCGCAAGCCTGCGCCGACGCGAGGCGCAGACCCGCCGCCGGCCCCGTCAGGCCGGAAGCGGCGGCGCTCCCGCGGAGCGAAGCTCCTCGTAGAGAGGCGGTGGGCCGACCCGCAGGGCCGCGCGAACCTCCGGCACCGGAAGCGCCAGCAGCGCCTCCCAGTCGGCAGCCGGGAACCACGCGCAGTCGCGCCCGCGGCGATAGGCCTCCTCGATCATGCGCCGGAATCCGGCGCCCTCGCGGCCGGCCTTGATCCACGCGACCGCGACGATGAAGCCGATGCCGCGGTTGCGTGTCTGGGCGTAGGAGAAGGAGAGCAGAGCGGCCTCGCCGATCAGATCGCGCCCGTAGCCCGTCACCACGTGCCAGAGGTCGTGCATGTCGCGCAGGCGCTCGGAGAGCAGGCGGCGCTGCTCCCCGAGGTCGAGCCGGCGCCCGCCTTCGAGGCTCGCCGCCACGAGACCGTCGGCCGAGAGCTGCTCGCGGGCCACGAACTCCGCATAGCTGCGCCCGAGGCTGCCAGCGGGCAGCGCCAGCAGGGCTTCGCGATCCGAGAGCGTCTTGAGAAGACTGCGCTGCTCCTCCAGAATGCGCGCGCCGGTAGGCGTACCGCTGAACCGAGCGAAGATCCGCTCGCCCGAGCGGCCCGAGAGGGCATCGATGATGCGAAAGACCTGCTTGGTGTCGTCGGGATCGCGCAGCAACGTGCGCAGGGCGCGCCAGGCTTCGAGCGGGCGGATTCGCGGGCGAGAGGCGGACTGCGAAGCGGGAGCTTCCATGGCGGAACCTTGCCTCTGCCCGGCGCGGGGCGCAGGCCCGGGCTTGCATTGACAGTGTTATAAGTAGCCTAGCCGATGCCCAGAGCTGCCCGCCCGTCACGACGACGCCGCACTGCCGACGAGGCGCGCCGGGAGATCCTCGACGCCGCCGAGGCCCGCTTTCTCGCCGAGGGCCCTGGAGCGCTGCGTCTGCAGGAGATCGCCGCGGAGATCGGCGTCTCGCATCCGACCATCCTGCATCACTTCGGCAACCGGGAGGGTCTCGTCCGGGCCGTTGCGGCCCGCAGCCTCGAGGCGCTGCAGGCCGATCTCGTGGCAGCGCTGGGCGAGCGTGACATCGCGAAGATCGACCTGCCCGCTCTCATACACCGCGTATTCTCGACGCTCGGCGATCCGCGGCAGGCCCGCATGCTCGCCTGGCTCGCCCTCTCCACCGAGGGCCGCTCCATGGCGGCCGAGGCCGGGCCCTTTCTTCGCGTGCTCTCCGTCATGGTGCACACGCGCCGGGCGGCGTCGTGGCAAGGCCCCGGGCCGGCGCCGCCCTTCGAGGATTCACGCTTCGTCATGATGCTCGCCGCGACGGCCCTCATCGGCGACGCGCTCGTCGGGCAGGCGATCCGCGCGAGCGGCGGCTTCGGCGACGACCCCGACAGCGGACGCCGCTTCCATGAATGGCTCGCGGAGATGCTGGTGCACCACCTCGGCGGAGGCGGCGCGCCTTAGCCCGCCGGATGCTCCGGCACCGGACGCCCCTCGAGCCACGCCTCGAGCATCGCGTTCACGCTCTCGGGCGCCTCTTGCTGCACCCAGTGCGAGACGCCCGGCAGGTAGCGGAGCGTGAGGTCGCGCACGCAGGCCTCGGTGCCGATCGTGGTTTCCTTCGAGAGCGCCACGTCCTCCTCTCCCCACAGCATCAGCGTCGGCGTCTCGATCACGGGGAAGCCGAGCTTCTCCTGCCGCCGTCCGCCGCCACCGCGGATCAGCGCGCGGTAGTAGTTGAGCATCGCGGTCGTGGCACCGGGCGTGGCCGCGGCGCGGCGGTAGACGTCGAGCACCTCCTCGGGAAAACGGCTCCGGTCGCGGGAGGAGCGCAGGATCGCGTCGCCGATCGCGCGCGCACCGCCTGCGGCGAGCAGGCGATCGGGCAGCCACGGGATCTGGAAGAAGGCCGCGTACCACGAGCGGCGAAGCTGGCGCAGCGTCTGCAGCTCGCGCTTCATGGGCACGGGATGCGGCACGTTCATGATGACGAGGCGCGAGAGAGGGCGCAGCTTCCGCATGGCGAAGAACCAGGCGATGACCGCGCCCCAGTCGTGGGCGAGGAGCATCGTCTCGCGGGCACCGGAAGCGTCGATCAGGTTCGCCACGTCCTGCATCAGCAGCTCGATGGCATAGTCCTCCATGCGGGGCGGGCGATCCGTCTCGCCATAGCCGCGCAGATCCGGCGCCCAGGCCCGCCAGCCGAGCCGCGCCAGCAGCGGGAGCTGGAAGCGCCACGAGTACCAGCTCTCGGGAAAGCCGTGCAGGCACAGCGCCAGCCGCTCGCCTTCGCCGCAGCTCGCCACGTGAAACATCAGATCCCCGGCCTTCACGCGCTCGTGGTGGATCTCGGGAGACGCTCCGTTCATGCCGGGCTCCTTTCGGCGGCGCAGACCTGCGCTGCGTCCGCCGGCGACTGCGTGCCAGCTCATGGTAGGGTCAGGACGGGTCAATGAGCGAGCGCCGCAGCCAGCGGATCGACCAGCCGGCGGAGGTGTTCCGGCTGGCGCGTCACGGGATCGCGGGCGTACTCTCGACCAGGAGATGAATGGAGACCCGCAAGGCCTCGTAGCCAACGGTGAGCGCCGGGGGCTCGCCTGAGCCGTCCCGCACCGCACGGAGATCCGGAGGCCGGGTCGTCGCGATGGAATCCGGTTCCGGCGGCAGCCCTTCTCGGCGCAGTCGTCACGCTCGCAGTGGCGACCGTGCTTCCCGTGCATTTCTCTCCCCGGCCGAACCCTCTCGGAATCGTGAGCGCCGCGACCGTCGCTGGCTATCCGATGCAGCAGGAGATGTTCTGGCTGGCCTACGGCGTCGGCGTCGGTGGGCTGCTGGCGTGGTGGATTGCGTCCGCCTGGAGTCGATACGCCCCTGGCCCGCGGCGACAGATCGAGATCGAAGCGCTCGCGGCCACGACGCTCGGCGCTTGCGTCCTGCTGCCGCCGCCGCTTCGCGAAGGCGCAGTCGCAGCCGGTGTCGGAGCGTGCCTCTGGCTCGTCAGAACCTCCGCCGCCGCCAAAGCCACGACCGGACAGATCCCCGAAGAGCGCGCGGTTCCGCGCCATCGGAACGCGATCCGCGTGCTCCTGGCCGTCGCCATCGTCGCGGCGGCGATCCTTCGACCCCGCATCTGGTATTCCGCATGGAACGTCCTGCACGGAGTCCCGGACCTCGCGTTGGCGAGCGACGACTGGGGCTTCCACTCGGAGCTCGGCCAGCATCTCGCATGGGCAGATGCCATGCGACGCGGCGCGTGGCCCGGCCTGGACTACTTCTCCCTGTACGGCCCCTTGATGACGCTCGGTGTCGAGACGACCTGGGGTCTCCTCGGGCGCTCGGTCGCAAGCACCACGCTGTATTTCGAGCTC
>CAYOIG010000291.1:0-1601 GCA_964403915.1 uncultured Myxococcaceae bacterium | reverse complement strand
CTCTGGCCCGAGCAGGCGACGGAGCCAGCCTGCGCGGCCAGCGCGACCCGGCTCCATCTCGACCGGGGGGCCGACGCCCTCGATCGGCGTGATCGGGTAGCCGACCTTGCCGAAGAGGCGGCCGAGCAGGCTCGAGCAGATGACCTCGGTCGGAAGCCTGCTCCCGAAGTGCAGGGCGTCGCGGCGCAGACGCGCCGGCACGAGGCTCACGGGCAGGAAGTAGCGCGCGAGATCGAGCACGTTCTGCAGGTCGTAGCGCCAGCCGATCGCCGCGATCGCATCGTCGAGAACGATCTGCAGGTGCTCGGGCCGGAGCCGGAACGGGCGACACACGCGCAGGTTCATGTCGATGTATTTGTTGAGAGGTGCGGCCACGACGCCTTCGGGCAACGCCTCCACCATGAGATACTGCGCATGCTCCCCGAACTCCGCGAGCACGCGCTCGCGCATGGGTCCGGGGCGGCGCACCAGCTCGTCTCCCACGTAGAGCGCAGAGTGGGACCAGGAGCTCTGCGTCAGATACTTGATGACCGCCGCGATGCGGGTGTCGCCCTCCACCAGCAGGACGTCGCCCTTGCGAACATGACGGCGCAGCGCCGCAATGTCGTTCCATCCGCGCCGCTCGTAGAACGACACGGGCTGTGTCAGCAGCTCGGCGAGCCGCTCGGCAACGAGGCGTCGCAGTCCCATCACGACCCTGCTCCCTTTGACGTCCCGCCCCCACTCGGGAAGACTCGCGCCGTGCATCGGGCGGCCGAGATGCTGGTGGTGGCGGGGCTCTGGTGCCTTCTCGGCAGCTGGATCGGCGGGCTGTTGCTCTTCGCGTTCGTGGTCGCCCCCACCGCATTCACAGCGCTGCCCAGCGCCGAGCTCGCCGGCAAGATCGTTGGCCCCGTGCTGCGGAGCCTCAACCTCTACGGCATGGCAGCCGGGCCCGCGCTCGCCCTTCTGGCCTGGAGGCTCGGCCGGAGCAGGCTGCTGGTGGCCCTTCCCCTCATCCTCGGCCTCGCCGCTTGCGTCTCGGAGTTTGGAATCACTGCGGCCATCGATGGGATCCGGCCCCTCGCCTTTGGAAGCCCGCCCGATACTGCAGCCCTCCAGCGCTTCGGCGAGCTGCACCGCGTCGCGGTCGGAGTGTTCACACTCACGGGCACGGGCACGGTCGTCCTCGCCCTGCTCCACGCATGGGCCGACGCGGGCGACCGCCGAACGCGGTGAAAAAAGCCGCGAAATCGGTTTCGCTTTGCGGGGGCGTGCGTTATCCTGTGCGCGATTTCAAGAATCCCTAGCAAATCCAGTGAGTTAGGGATCTTTCGACGAGGTCGACGCAGGCGTCGCTCCGGGGACGTGGACGCTCGACACGAGGCCGCATTCCGGCGCGGGAGCGAAGGACATTCATGGCGATCCGAATCAAGGCGTCACTCGAGTTCACCGTCTCCGGGGAGGGACTCGAAGAGGCGCTCGCTGAGTACGACGAGATCACCGTCGAGGGCTTCCTGCGCGAGGTGCTCGACAAGGCCATCGCCTGCGACGAGATCCGCGTCAAGGTGACGGACGGCCCGAACACCCTCGAAGAGTTCGACCAGCAGATCGGCTGAGCC
>CAYOIG010000290.1:0-7550 GCA_964403915.1 uncultured Myxococcaceae bacterium | reverse complement strand
ATCCCGGACTCAAGGGGCATGGTCGGGCTCCTTCGTGGGCGGGGCGGCCACCGCGGGCAAGGCCAGCAGACCCGCGACCGGCTGGCCGTCGAGCGCGCCGAGCTCGAAGCCGAGCAGTACGGCCGCGGTGGGCGCAACGTCCGTCTGTCTCATGCTGGGGATCCTCACGCCGCTGCGCACGCCCCGGCCCCAGGCCACGAAGCCCGGCGAGAGACCTCCGACGGCCGCGACATTGCCCCAGCCTCCGCGAATCGGCGCGGGCTTCACGAGCGCACCGCTCGTCTCCTCGTCGATCCAGAAGCCCTCCGCCGCTTCGAGGCCGAACCAGGCCTCGGGATCCGCGCCCGTCTCGAGCAGCTCGCGTGCCGGCACGATCCGGAAGCCGCGCGTACGCGCAGCCGCGCTCTCGAGCGCTCGCCGGGCGAGACGCGCATCCTCCTCGGAGCGCGCGTACACGAATGCGGAGCCTCCGTTCGAGCGGGCGAGCGCCGACCAGCGCTGCAGGCCCACCTTGCCCACGGTCGGCACGATGAGCCCCTTCTCGGCGAGGGCGACGTTGGGAGACACGGAGCTGCGTATGGCGAGCGCGCCGTGGTCACCGGCCACGAGCATGGCCGTCGAGTCGGCGAAGCCCGCCTCGCGCAGGCAGCCGATGAGCCGGCCGAGCTCGCGGTCCGTGGCGAGCAGGGCCGCCTGCGCCTCGGCAGTTCCGGGGCCGGCGAGTGCGAGCGGCAGCTCGGCCTGGGACAGATGCAGCATCACGAGCGCGGGAGGAACCTTCGAGCGCAGGCTCTCGCAGGCGAGCCCGACCAGAAGCCGGTCGCGCTCCGGGCCGGGATGCCCGGCGGCGGGAGCCTCGGCGCCGAGGCGGCGGGCGGTCTCGAGAAGGCCGGGGCTGACGTGCGCCTCCATCCAGCCCTTCCACTCCTCGCCAGCGTCGAGGGAGAAGCTCTCGGGGAAGACGAGGTCGATGCGCCCACCGCTCGAGCCGGGCCAGCCGAGCACGACCGAACGACGGCCTGCCGAGGCAACGGCCTCCCAGAGCGCCGGTGCACGCAGGGGCGGTCGGGGCGTCGGCCGGCGGCCCACGCTTCCGCGGTCGCCCAGCAGGCGGTCCGCGGTGACCCCGTGCCCTGCCGGAGTGCGGCCCGTGGCGAGTGTTGCATGCACGGGGTAGGCGGTCGCGGGAACCACGGGAACGACCGTATCGGCCGCGGCGCCGGCCTGCGCCATGGCGGCGAGCGTCGGCATCGGCGCGGAAGAGCCGGGAGAAGGCAGGTAGGCCACGGGCGTCAGGCCGGAGACGCTCACCAGCACCACCCGCGCCGGCGCCTTCTGCGCGCCATCGAGCGCCGGCAGCGACGCCGCCCCCTCCTGCCCCGCGGGCGGCGCCAGCTGCGCGCAGCCCATCCCCGCGAGGAGCGCGAGCGGGGCGGCGAGCCGCAGCCACGCCGCGCGGAATCGCACTAGCGGAATACCCCGCGCCGCTCGCCGCGTCCGCGCTCGAACAGATCGGTGATCACCTTGCGCACCACGTCGACCCTCTGCTGGACGACGGCATCCTCATCCGTGGGGGAGCCCTCGAATGTGATGGGCTCGCCGAAGTAGAGATGATACTTCACCGGCAGCGGCAGCATGCCGAGCGGACCCAGCCAGGGGAAGCCGAGCGTGAGAGGGAACGACGGCATGCCGAGGAGCTTTCCGACGGCCGGCAGGTTGGCGAAGCCCGGCTGCTGCTCCTCGGAGCCGATCACCGCGATCGGCACGATCGGCGTCTCGGTTTCGAGGGCGAGCCGCATGAAGCCGAGCCCGAATCGCTGCAGCCGGTAGCGCTGCGAGAAGAGCTTGTTCATGCCGCGCACGCCCTCCGGAAAGGCGAGCACGCATTCGCCGGCCTCGAGCATCGCGACGCAGTTCTCGGGCGTCCCCACCAGCACGCCGCCGCGGGCCGCCAGCACGTTCACCCACGGGATCTGCGGCACCCAGTACTCGGCCATGGAGCGCACGATGCGCGGCGGCTCGGCCTCGAGCAGCATCGCCGTCGAGATCATCATGCCGTCGAACGGGAGCTGCCCCGCGTGGTTGGAGATGAGGAGCACGCGTCCCTGCGGCACGCGCTCGATGTCGTGGGTCTCCACCCGGAAGTAATGGCGGTAGAGCAGCGCGGTGAAGAGCGCACTCGACCGGATGCCGGCGGGCGAGAACCCGAACGGATCGAAGCCGAAGTCGTTGAGTCGGGTCGGGACCTTCGACAGCCGGTCGTCGACCTCGCGCTCGAGCTCGCGCACGGACAGGGGCACCATCGCTCCCAGCAGATCCTGGGCGACGGAACCGATGCCCGAGGGACGGGCCGGCATGCCAGCTCCTACTTCCGCCGCACGCTCTGGAAGATCTCCTCGAGGCCGAACAGACAGCGGAAGTTCGTGGCCTCGACGAAGCGCTTGCCAGAGAGCGTGACCGGGAACTTGAGGTAGTCGAGCGCGCCAGTCGGATAGGGCCAGAGCCCCATGTGGAACAGGCGCTCGAAGATCGGGCGCACCAGCGGCTCGGGGAGCGGGATGGCCGTCCCGCCCGTCTCGCGGATTGCGGTGTGCAGCGGCACGGCCCCGGGCCCCACCACGTTGAAGACCCCCTGCAGCCCATGCTGCAGCGCGAGGGCGATGGACTCGCACACGTCCTCTTCGTGGACGAACTGCATCATGGGATCGAAGCCCATGATGGTCGGCGGATAGGACTGGCGCAGGTAGCCACCGATCATCGAGTGCACGAAGTAGCCGAGCACGTTCACCGGCCGCAGCACGCAGGTGCGGATGTGCGGGTACTTCCAGATGAAGGCCGAGGCGAGGGTGTCGACCTCTACGAGATCCCGCATCTCGGGATAGGAGCGGCTCGCCGAGAGCGGATGGTCCTCGTCCATGTAGTAGGGATTCTCGGGGAAGGCGCCGTAGACGTAGCCGCTCGAGAGCACGACGAGCTTCTGCACGCCGTAGTGCGTGCAGTGGTCGAGCAGATGCTTGGTGCCTCGCACGTTGACGTCGTGGCGCGTGCGCTCGTCGCCGCGGAAGTGTCGGATGAAGCCCATATGGACGATCGCCGTCGGGAGCTCCGTCCGGATCACGTCCTCGAACTTCTTCTTCCGCAGGTCCACCAGATGGACCGTCACGTCGCGGGGCCGCCCCTCCCAGGCGAGGCGGTCGACGCCACAGACCTCGTAGCTCTCGAGCAGGCGGCGGGCGAGCAGACGCCCCTGGCCACCCGAGATGCCTGTAATCAGGACCTTTTCCATCGCTGCTCCGCGGGGTTGCAGGCCGAGGGTACCCCTCCTCGAGCTCCGCTTCCATTGCTGCATGCCACACAGAACCGCGTCATTTCGGCGCGGCATGCGTTACAGTGCGCCCCGGAGGGAGCTTTGGATCCGCTCGCCCGGTTCGAGGAAGTGAAGATCCCGCTGCTCGAGCCGGTCCACGGCCTCGAGGCGGTGTCCGGCGTGCTCGGGGTTCCCGAATGGTGGCCAACCGGCGCGCGGGTGAGCATCGTGCTCGCCCACGGCTCGACGGGCAGCAAGGACGAGCCGCTGCTGGTCGCCCTCCAGCAGGCGCTCACCGAGCGCAAGTATCTGACGCTGCGCTTCAACTTCCCCTTCGCCGAGGCCGGCAAGAAGCGCCCCGATCCGTTCCCGGTGCTGGAGCGCACCCTGCGCCACGCCATCGCCACCCTCGGCCGCGACCCCACGGCGGCCCCAGCACACCTCTTCATCGGCGGGCGCGGCCTCGGTGCCCGCGTGGCCGCGAATCTGGCCACCACGCAGGTCCGGGTGGACGGCCTGTTCTTCCTCGGCTTCCCCCTCCATCCGCCCGGCAGCCCCGCCGAGCTGCGGGTGGATCGCCTGTTCCGGATCGTCTCGCCCATGATGTTCGTGCAGGGCACCCGCGATCGGCAGTGCGAGATCCCGGTGCTGCGCAAGACGCTGCTTCGGGTTGGCGCTCCGACCGCGCTTCACGTGGTCGAGGAGGCCGACCAGAGCTTCAAGGTTCCGCGCAAGACCGGGCGCAGCGACGCCGACGTGCATCGGGAGATCTTCGGGACGCTCGACACCTGGATCGGGAGGGTCCTCGGGGCATGACGGCCGAGAGCGATCTCTACTTCCGCCAGATCGCCGTCGGGCAGATGGCGAACTTCGCCTATCTCGTGGGCAGCCGGAGCCGGCGTGAGGCGCTGCTGGTGGATCCCGCCTGGAACGTGGACGCGCTGCTCGATGCGGCCGAAGCGGACGGCGTCGAGCTCGCGGGCGTGCTCGTCACCCACTATCACCAGGACCACATCGGAGGCTCGCTCTTCGGTCACGAGATCGAGGGGCTGGCGCGGGTGCTCGGGCGGCGTCCGGTGCCGATCCACGTGCACGAGCTCGAGGCCGAGGGCGTGCGCCGCGTGAGCGGTGTCTCCGCGACGGATCTCGCCCGCCACGTGGCGGGCGACGTGATCGAGACGGGCGGCGTTCGCGTGCGTCTGCTGCACACGCCGGGCCACACGCCGGGCTCCCAGTGCTTCCTCGTGGAGGAGGCCGGCCACCCGGCGCACCTCGTCTCGGGAGACACCCTCTTTCTCGGGAGCTGTGGGCGCGTGGACCTGCCCGGCAGCGACCCGGAAGCCATGTATCGCAGCCTCACGGGCACGCTGAAGCAGCTCCCTGACGAGACGCTGCTATTTCCCGGCCACCACTACGCGAGCGAGCCCTGGTCCACCATGGGCGAGCAGAAGCGCCGGAACCCGTTCCTGCGGGTCACGACGCTCGAGCAATTCCTCGGCTTCGTCGGGGGCTAGGGCTTCTCCGCCTCCGCGGCGGCCTCGACGATGATCTCGCCCTCGAGCTTCGGCGCCGCCGAGCGCGTGTTCTGGCCGGGGTCCGGCCGCACGACCTTGTAGCGATAGCGGCCCGGCTTGAGCTCGCAGAAGCTCGCAAAGTCTCCGGCGTGCATCAGCGAAGAGCGCAGCTCGTCCTCGACCAGCTTGAAGTTGACGAGGTGATGGCAGGTCATGTTCTTCGCCACCTCGCGCTCGAAGACCACCGCGGTCGGCTGCGAGGAGTAGCTGAGCCAGGCCACGACCTCATCGCCTTTGAGCTTGACGAGGCGCGGATTGAGGGCCTGATCGGTGATGAGCACCACCTCGTGGTTCCCGGCCCGATAGGTCGCGTCGAGCTGCGGAATCTCGGTCGGCGTCTCGTACGGCATCTCCTTGGGCCGCGTGTCCTCCGCGCGCACCCCGGTCGGTGCCGCGAGCGCGAGAGCCGCTGCGACGAACGTCGCAGCGGTGATCGGCCGGAGAGCCTTCGAGCGGAGCGCGGTTGCATCGAGCATGGGACGAGCCTTGCCTCCTTGCGGGCGAGCGACGCCCGATGCGCCATATACTAGAGCAAACGCGTGGTTGTGGGCGAAATCTGCGGCCCGGAGCGGGCCTGTGCGCCGGAGCCGGCGCGCGCCCGCCAACCCGGCTGCGGGCGACGAGCGCCACCTCCCGTAAATCCCTGAATCCGAGTCAGTTTTCGGCTTTCGGCAGCCTTGAAACCGATCCGGCAGTCAGTTAGGGTCGCGCGTCCTCGACGCCCGCGGGCAGCCGCCCGGGCCGAGCGATCCCCGGAGGAGACTGCGATGAAGATCATGGTCTGCTTGAAGCAGGTCCCGCATCAGGATGCACGCCTCGACGTGCGCTCCGACGGCACCTGGATCCAGGAAGACAACATCAAGTTCGAGATCAACACCTACGACACCTTCGCTCTCGAGGAGGCGCTGCGCGCCAAGGATGCGAGTGGCGGCAGTGCCGAGGTGCTGGTGGTCTCGATCGGTCCCGAGCGCGTAACGCAGGCGCTGCGGACTGCCCTCGGCATGGGTGCCGACCGCGCCGTCCACGTGAAGGACGCCGAGGCCGACGCGGCCGACGCCCTCGGCGCCGCGAAGATCCTCGCCGCAGTGGCGAAGGCGGAGAGCCCGGATCTGGTGCTGATGGGCCTCATGTCCGACGACGGCAACTTTGCCGCGGTGGGCCCGATGCTCGCCGAGCTGACCGGCATGCCCCATGCCACCTCCGTGGTGAAGGTGACCGCGAATGGCAGCGTCACGGTCGAGCGCGAGCTCGAGGCGGGTGCCACCGAGGTGGTGGAGCTCTCCAGGCCCTGCCTGCTCGCGGTGCAGACGGGCCTCAACCAGGTCCGTTACGCATCGCTCAAAGGCATCATGGCGGCCAAGAAGAAGCCGATCGAGACCAAGACCCTCGCGGACCTCGGTCTGGCCGGCCAGGTCGGCGCTGCGGCCGCGAAGGTGAAGATCCAGAAGATCTACCCGCCGCCCAAGGGCTCGGGCGCCGAGATGCTGAAGGGCTCGACGGACGAAGTCGTCGGCAAGGTGCTGGGCAAGATCAAGGAGCTCGGGCTTCTCTAGCCCGTAGAGGACGACCCATGGGAACCATTCTCATCGTTGGCGAGATCCAGAACGGAAAGCTGCGCGAGGCGACCCTCGAGCTGGTCGCCTTCGCGCGCCAGCTCGCGCCGGGTCTCGGCGCGGACGTGAAGAGCCTTCTCCTCGGCAGCGGCGTGCAGGCGCAGGCCGAGGAGTTGTCGAAGAAGGGGGGCGGCGAGGTCCTGCTCGCCGAGCACGAGCTGCTCGCGAGCTATGGCGTCGACGCGTACAACCGGGTCGTGCGGGCGGCCATCGACCGCACCAAGCCCGACGTCGTGCTGCTCTCGAATACCCCGAGCGGCTGGGATCTCGCGCCCCGGCTCGCGGCCGGTCTCGACGCGGCCTTCGTGAGCGACGCCTTCAAGATCGAGGTGGAAGGCGGCAAGCCCGTCTTCGTGCGCCGGGTGTTCAATGGCAAGCTCGACGCGCGGGTGGCGGTGACCTCGCTGCCGGTGGTGGCGACCCTGCAGCCGGGCGCCACGGCGGCCCACACGGGAAGCGAAGCCGGCAGCGTCACGAAGCTCGACGTCGCGCTCTCGGCCGGCGACCTGAAGGCGAAGTTCGTCCGGATCCAGGCGGCGGAGGCCAAGGGCGTCGACCTCACCAAAGCCGACATCATCGTCTCGGGCGGACGCAGCCTCGGCGGCACCGAGAAGTTCATGGAGGTGATCAAGCCCCTCGCCGACGCACTCGGCGCGGCCATGGGCGCCTCGCGACCGGTCGTCGACTCGGGCTGGCTCCCGCACGAGTACCAGGTCGGCTCGTCGGGCCAGACGGTCACGCCCAAGCTCTACCTCGCGGTCGGCATCTCCGGCGCGATCCAGCACCTCGTGGGCATGAAGAACTCCAACTTCATCATCGCCATCAACAAGGATCCTGACGCTCCGATCTTCGAAGTCGCGAACGTCGGCGTGGTGGGCGACCTCTTCGAGCTGGCGCCCGCGCTCACGAAGGCAGTGAAAGCGGCGAAGGGCCAGTAGCCCCTCGCCCCGCAGCTCTCCGCCCGTCCGCGACGTTCTCGAGACGCGGACGGGCGGTTGTTGACATGCCCGCAAGCGGAGAGTAGGTAGAGCGCAACGGGCTCACCGCCGACGCGCC
>CAYOIG010000289.1:0-3762 GCA_964403915.1 uncultured Myxococcaceae bacterium | reverse complement strand
CCCTGCGCACATCGTCATTCTCTCCGGATGAAGCAGAGATTTCTTCGACACGTGCGCAGATCCGCTCCCACTCCCCTCGTAGACGATCTGCCGCTCCGCTCGCAACGGGCGGCGGAGGCTGCTCGATCGAACGTTGGCCGCCCGTCGGCCGGGAAGAGGAAATGATGAGGTTGCATCGGAGCCGGGCACGCTGGATCGAAGCCGCTCTCCTCGCCGCCGCCCTCGGTGCGGCGTCGATTGCCAACGCCGCCGCCGTGAGTGGCCAGGGCACCTGGGAGACCACCCTGCAAGGCCGCGATCTCGACGGCAATCTGGCCACCGCCGAGGCCTATTACGACACCGCCCTCGGCATGACCTGGCTGGCGGATGCGAACCATGCAGCCGGCCGCATGGACTGGTACGAGGCAAACAGCTGGGTGGGAACGCTCAGCTTTAGCGGCATCGGCGGCTGGCGACTGCCGACGTGGACCGACCTCGGCGCCTTCGACTGCAACCACAGCCTCTCTGGCACGGACTGCGGCTTCAACGTGGACCTGGCGAGCGGGGAGATGGCGCACATGTTCTACGCCACCCTCGGCAACCTCGCGTACTACGACACGTCCGGCACGGGTGCGCAGCCGGGCTGGGGCCTCGGCAACAGTGGCCCGTTCGCAAACCTCCAGGCCTTCCGATACTGGACGAGCGAGACGTACCCGGGAAACGTCTACAGCGCGATCCATTTCGATTTCGACACCGGCGAGCAATACGTCACCGCCAAGACGGCACTCGGGGACGCCGCCGACCAGTATGCCTGGGCCGTTCACTCGGGAGATGTCGGCGTGCCGATTCCCGAGCCGGGAACTGCGTGGCTGCGCGCTGCAGGGCTGGCCGCACTGAGCGTTGCTGCGCGGCGCAGGCTGCGCGCGTAGCTCACACGGATCCGTCCGAAGGGGCCGCGAAGCGGCGGGTCAGCCTCTCGGCGCCGCTGGCGAGCCGCCGCGCAGATCCTGCAGCAGGTCGGCGAGGTGCGGCGGCAGCTCGACATCGGGCGCGTCGGTGCGCAGGCGCTCGGCGATGCGAACGGCCTGATCGCGGTCACCGGCCTCGAGCAGGCAGCGGGCTGCATCTGCCAGGGCCCACGACCAGAGCGGATACGCGCGCTGCTCACCGGCGGCCTGATACGCCTTCGCGGCCTCGCTCCAGCGGCCCGCGGCCTCCTCGGTCTGGGCGATCCGCACCTGCACCAGCGCCGCGAGCTCGGGGCCGGTGGCTCCGCTCGCGAGCACGCCCCGCCAGAGCTCGATCGCCTGGTCCGTATTGCCCGCCTGCGCCAGCAGCGCGGCGGCCTCGATCCGGGCCTGCGCGGCCGCGGCCGTCCCGTCGTGCTCTCGGGCCAGCGCCTGGAACCGGTCGGCAGCCTCCCGGCGCGCCTTCTTCCCCGTCTCCGGGTTGGCGGGCTCCTCGAAGACGAAGGAGCCGGGCTGCGCGCCCATGCTGGCGAAGAAATCGCGCTGGGCGGCTGCCACGGCGTTTGCCGCGGCGAGCTCTCCGTGCTCACGCCAGGTGTGAAAGCCAGCAGCGATTCCGGTGATGACGACCACGACCGCCACCACGGCGGCGGGATAGATCCAGTTCGCGTGCAGCCAGACGACGAGATGATCCGCAAAGGACTGGATCTCGAGGAGGGTCTCACCGGCTTCGTGCGTCGTTCGTCGGGCCAAGGCCTTGCTCCTCGGGCGCGGGCTGCGCCCTGCTTCGGGTCTCGCGGCGGCGCAGTGTACCCCTGCTCGGTGCAGCGGGTCAGCGGGTCTCGGGTTTTCGCTCCCGGGCCCGCAGGCGAAGACGCACGGGCGTCCCGGTGAGGTCGAACCTCTCGCGCAGCCGGTTCTCGAGAAAACGCCGGTAGGAGGGCGCCACCGCCGCCGGCTCGGTGCAGAACAGGACGAAGGTGGGAGGTGCCGTCGCCGTCTGGGTGGCGTAGAAGAACTTCATCGGGCGCTTGCGGGTTCCGCGCTGGGCCATGCCGGGCTCGTGCTTCGCGACCGTTGCCTGCAGCCAGCGGTTGAGCGCCCCCGTCGAGATCTCGCGGTGGGCCGCCTCGTGCAGCCGGCGCGCGAGGGAGAACAGGCGCACCGTGCCGAGCCCGGTCTTCGCGGAGACGACCACGATGGGCGTGTCGGCCATGAAACGGATGCCATCCGCAATCTCCTGTCGCAGCCGCTCGCGGTCGGACGAGCTCCGCGACTCGACGAGATCCCATTTGTTGGCGAGCACGGCCGCCGCGCGGCCGCGCTCCCGCGCGAGGCCGGCCACGCGTGCATCCGCATCGGTGAAGCCTTCGGAGGCATCGATCACCACCAGGGCCACGTCGGCACGCTCGAGGGAGCGCACGGCCATCAGCGCACTGCCGCGCTCGATGGCTTCGCTGCGCTTTCCCGGACGCCGCAGACCCGCGGTATCCACCAGTACGAAGCGCTCGCTGCCGCGCACGACGAGGCTGTCGATGGCGTCGCGCGTGGTTCCGGGCTCGTCGGAGACGACGACGCGTTCGCTGCCGAGCAGGCGATTCACGAGTGAGCTCTTGCCCACGTTGGGGCGACCCACGATCGCGATGCGCAGGGCGCCCTCTTCGTCCGCCCCCGCCGGATCCGTCGCCTCCGGCGCCGGCAGCGCTGCGACGGCGGCCTCGAGCGCCTCGAAGGCGCCGGTCCCGTGTTCGGCGGAGACGGCGTGCACGGCGCTGACGCCGAGACGATGGAACTCCCCGACGCGTGCCGCATGGGCCGGCACGTCGATCTTGTTCACGACCAGGACCACCGGCTTCGCGCTGCGCCGCAGCGTCCGTGCGATGGCCTCGTCCTCGGGCAGGATGCCGTGCTTTCCGTCGACCACGAACAGGATCGCGTCGGCCTCCTTCAGCGCGATCCGGGCCTGGGCCTGCACTGCACCGGGAAGTCCCTCGTCGGCATCCGGGTCGAGCCCGGCGGTATCGACCAGCAGCACGCGCCGCCCGTCGAGGGCGATCTCTTCCGCCAGCCGGTCCCGTGTCACGCCCGGCGTATCCTGCACCAGCGAGCGCCGGCGCCCCGCATAGCGGTTGAAGAGCGTGGACTTGCCCACGTTCGGGCGGCCCACGATGGCGATCACGGGAAGCGGTGCGCGGGCAGCCATGGCCACACCCGAGCATGGGGGGCCCGGCGCGCCGCGGCAACGCCCCCCCTGCCCGCCCTGCCCCGCCACGAAAATCAGGCGAGAAGGCGCGGGGTTTGCTTGACAAATTGCAGCGCGCGCGCGTAGGCTCGTCCGGTGTCCGGGGCCGTTCTGATGGGGGCGGAACGCCCGCCGCCGGAAGGCGCGCACCCGCGCTTTGGGCACGTTTCGGCCAGTCTGGGACGAACCAGGAAGGAGTCCACGTGATCTCGCCTCTGCGCCTCGTGGCGAGCCTCGCGCTCGCGCTCGCTCTCGCGGTTGGGGCTGCGGCCCCGGCCCGGGCCGGCGGTGAAGCCTTGAAGCGCGCCGTCAGCAACATCGTCTGTGCGCCGTCCGATCTCGCGCTCGCGCCGGCGGTGGCGGGCACGACGATGGTCAGCAATCTCAAGAACGTCGGCGACTCGACGGCCGTGCGGTACTTCTACCCGCCCTTCGGCTACCTCTGGCTGACGGGTGTGCAGGTTGGTGCTTCCGTGCTGCGCGGTATCTCGGGCGGTCTCGAGCTGCTGCCGGGTCTCATCCTGCTGCCCTTCGACGCAGAGATGCAGCCCCTCTTCGGTCCTGCGGAGAAGG
>CAYOIG010000288.1:0-3864 GCA_964403915.1 uncultured Myxococcaceae bacterium | reverse complement strand
ATCACGGCGTTGAGGGTCGGGTTGTGGCGCTCGACCCGCTCGATGGCGGCTTCGAGCACCTCGGCCGGCGAGACCTCGCGCCGGCGGATCCTCTCGGCGCGGCCGTGGCCGTCGTGCTCTGCGTACTCGGCGAATCCCATCCGATCTCCCGTTGCCGCAGCCCGGGCTGCGGGGGACCCGCTCCCTGCCGGCTCGCGAGCCGCCGAGCGTAGCGTCAGGCGTCGCTGCGAGCCCTCCAGCTCTCCCAGTCCTCGGGCGTATCGAGATCGAAGCGGCCGTCCGGAAACTCCACCGTCTCGACCGCGTCGGCTCCCTGCGCCAGCAGCGCCCGCGCCCCGACGTCGCCCTCGAGTGCGAGAAGCTGCCCAAAGCGCTCGCGCGTGAACAGCGCCGGGGCGCCCTTGATGCCGTCGTAGCCGCACGCGACGATCGGCGCCGACGTCTCGCGCCACCTCCGGATGAGCCGCTCGAGAAGATCCGGCGAGATCGCCGGCTGGTCGCAGGGCATGAGGATCGCTGCCGCTGCGTCCGCGGGCAGGCTTCGCACGCCGCTGCGCAGCGAGCTGGCGAGCCCCTCCTGCCACTCGGCGTTGTGCACGATGCGGGCCGCGAGCCCCAGCAGCTCGGCACGAACGGCCTCGGCCCGAGCGCCGACGACGACGATCACGGGCGAGCAGCCGGAGGCATGGGCGACCTCGGCGGCGTGGCGCACGAGGCTTCGCCCACCGAGATCGAGGAGCTGCTTGGCCGTTCCCATCCGCGACGAAGCGCCCGCCGCGAGCACGATCGCCGCCACCCTCGGGGCCTTCACGTGCTGCGCCATGCTCACCTCTCCTCGCCGTGAATGGGTGCATCGCGGTCGCGTAGCCGTCCGCCTGCGCGGCCCGTGAGCTCGGCGCGAATCTCCGCCAGGATCGAGACGGCGATCTCTTCGGGCGTTTCGGCGCCGATGTCGAGCCCGACCGGTGCGTGGAGCCGGGCCTCGAGGGCGGGCGGAAGCGTCACGCCTTCCTTCGCGAGCGCGTCCAGCATGCGTCCGGTTCGCCGCCGGGGCCCGAGCACGCCGAGGTAGCCACGATGGCTTCCGAGAAGCTGTCGCAGGTAGCCGAGGTCGTGCGTGAAGGCGTGCGACATCACCAGCACCGCGCAGTCGGGAGCGGGGCGTACGGTCTCGTGGAGCCGCCCGGGCTCGCAGAGCACCACGCGCGAGGCGCCCGGAAACCGCTCCGCCCGTGCCGAGGCCGGACGATGATCGACCACGGTGACGTCGAAGCCGAGCGTGGCCGCGAGGCGAGCCACCGGCTCGGCGTCGGCGCCGGCGCCGAGCAGGAGAAGCTCGGGAGGCGGAAGGAGGGCCTCGACCAGCGCCTCCATCGGCCCGCCTCTGGTCTCGATGGTCACGCTGCGGTGTCGTCGGTCTGCGAGCGCCGCCGCGCTCTCGCGGCCCAGTGCCAGCGTCAACTCGTCGTCCGCGAAGTCGGCTGCACCGGCTTCGCCTTCGATCCGCCAGAAGCGTGCTCCCACCGGAACGGCGCCGCCGCGAAACACGGTGGCGACGGCAAGCGGGCTACGCGCCGCGAGACAGCGCGCGATGAGCGCGAGATGGCCGCCATCGCGCCGCTCCGGCACGCGCTCGATCAGCAGCTCCATCTGCCCCTCGCAGCCAAGGCCGAGCCCGAAGACGAGGTCTTCGTCCGTGCGGGCATCGTAGACGACGGTGGCCGCCCGACCCGTCTCGAGCACCGGCCGCGCCCGCTCGGCGAGGTCGGCCTCGAGGCAGCCGCCCGAGACGAGACCCACGCGCAGGCCGTCCTGGCCGATCAGCATGCGCGCACCCGGTCGCCGGTAGGCCGAGCCCACCACACGCACCAGCGTCACGAGCGCGGCCTGCTCGTCCCGCGCTCTCGAGCGCTCGAAGGCGCCGATCAGCTCGCGCAGATCCCGCATGGCCGCCCTGCGCCGCCCTTCACGCCTGGGCCCGCGCACAGGCCGCGAGCAGTGCGCGAGCGGCAAAGACCGAGAGCAGGTGCCGCCGGTACTCCGCCGAGGCGTGAAGATCCTCCATCGGCTGCGCCTCGCTCACCGAGGCGCAGCCGCTCCGGAAGGTTTCGCGGTCGGGCATCTGCCCGACGAAACGCTTCTCGAGACTCTTCGCCAGGAAGGGAACGCTGTTCACGCCCGTGACACCGACGACGGCCCGCGTGATGCGCTGCACGGCGTCGAGGCTCACCCGCGCGGCTACGCCAACGATGGCGAAGCCCGACCCGGACTGACGCAGCTTCACGTAGGCCGAGCCCGTGCGCGGAGCGTCGAGCGGGAGTCGCACCTCGGTCAGGATCTCGTCGTGGCGAACTGCCGTCGTGAACATGCTCGTGAAGAGCTGGCTCGCAGCGATCGTGCGCTTTCCCTTCGGACCGACGAGCTGCACCTCGCCCCCGAGCGCGAGCAGAAGCGCCGGCCAGTCGCCCGCGGGGTCCGCGTGAACGAGGCTCCCACCCACCGTGCCGCGGTTGCGGATCTGCACGTCGCCGATCACGGCGGCCGTCTCGACCACGCACGGCAGGGCCCGTGCGGCCTCGCTCGCGAGCACCGCGGCGTGGGTTGCGCGCCCCCCGATCACGAGCCGCCCCTCCCGCAGCGCGATGTCGTCGAGGCGAGGAATACGGCCGAGGTCGATCAGCGCCGCAGGCCGGGCCAGCCGGTGCTTCATCGCGGGCACGAGGCTCATGCCGCCGCCGAGCAGCTTGGCGTCGGGCGTCGCGGCGAGCAGTGCGAGGGCCTCGTCGAGCGATCCGGGAGCGAAGTAGGCGAACTCCGCGGGAATCACGCGCGAGCCTCCCGCGCCAGCTTCATCGCACGCCAGAGGCGTTCGGGGCGCAGCGGCATGTCGAGATGCTCGACACCGAGCGGCCGCAGCGCATCGAGAGCCGCGCAGACCACGGCCGGCGCTGCGCCGATGGTGCCGAGCTCGCCGATGCCCTTCGCGCCGAGAGGGTTGAGCGGCGACGGCGTGCACGTCGAGCCGAGCTCGATGCGCGGGAACACGTGCGCGCGCGGCAGGACGTAGTCCACGAGGGTTGCGGTCAGAAGCTGGCCACCCGCGTCGTATCGAACCTCCTCGCACAGAGCCTGCCCGAGGCCCTGGACGATGCCGCCGAGGCGCTGGCCGTCGGCCAACAGGGGATTGATCACGTTGCCGACGTCGTCGACCGAGACGAAGCGCTGGAGCGCGAGCTCGCCCGTATCCCGATCGATCTCGACCTGGCACAGATGCACGCCGAAGGGGAAGGTATTGCCCGCCGGCTCGAAGCGGGCAACGGCCTCGAGACCCGGCTCCTCTCCCGGAATAGGCACGTTCCACAGGTGCGCGGCCTCGGCCACCGCACGAAAGCCGATCCGTCGCTCCGCTCCCGGCACGTAGAGCTCACCGTCCCGAAAGACGATCTCGGCCTCGCGGGCGTCGAGCAGATGCGCCGCGATGCGCTTCGCCTTCGCGATGATGCGGTCCGTCGCCATGCGCAGTGCCGTTCCGCCCACGACGAGACCGCGGCTTCCAAAGGTGCCGACGCCGTGGGTGACGACATCCGTATCGCCGTGCACCACGGTCACGTCGTCGATGCCGATGCCGAAGGCGTCGGAGACCATCTGCGCGAAGGCCGTCTCCTGGCCCTGTCCATGCGGCGAAATGCCCGTCATCACCGTCACGTTGCCGCTCGGCTCGACGCGCACCTCGGCGCTCTCCCAGGTGCCGTGGCCCTGGAGCGCCGAGGCTCCCGTGCTCGGTCCGAGGCCGCAGATCTCGGTGAAGGTCGCGATGCCGATCCCGACGAGCCGGCCCTCGGATCGCGCCCGCGCCTGCGCCTC
>CAYOIG010000287.1:0-6508 GCA_964403915.1 uncultured Myxococcaceae bacterium | reverse complement strand
GCCGATCTCGTCCTGCTCGATCCCGCGGGCCACGTGCTCGAGACCTGGATCGGCGGCGAGTGCATCCACGCCATCGCCTAGCCTGCGTCTTTGCTGCGCGCTGACTGCGCTGCGGCACGCCGGCAAGGTCTCGCGTATCTGCGCCTCCGAACGCGCAGAACGCCTGCTGTGACGGGCATCACCCGCACTCCCCGAATGAGCTCCGAAGCATTCGCGGAAGAAGCCGCGGGACGGCTGCCCACGCCGGCAGGCGGCCCTCGGTTCTCGAGGAGTTGCGATGATCACGGGACGGAACCTCGCGAAGATCCTTCTGGCGCTGGCGTCCTTCGCACTGGCCGTGCCTGCTCGGGCCGCGGTCGTCGATGTGACCGGCACCAGCACGAAGCTCGGCTGGACCGCCGCTACAGGCGCTGTCGCCAGCTACGGCGTCTTCGTCTCGAAGAATGGTGCTGCCTTTCCTGCGAGCCCCAACCAGGTCGTGACGACTCCCGAGGCCACCGTGACGGCCGCAACCGGTGACACCCTCGTGGTCAAGGTTGCTGCCTACGATGCCAGCGGCACGAAGGGCCCCGACTCGGCGAGCTCCGACTCGCTCCACTTCATCGCGGCCCCGGGTCCGCCCCCGCCGCCGGACCCTGTCCCGACCCTCCCGGCTCTCACGCTCTCGACGACGAGTCTGACGGTCGGCGCCACGCAGGGCGTGAACCCGCCGGCCCAGAGCTTCACGATCCGCAACACCGGCGGTGGCTCACTCGCGTACCTGACGGCCTACAGCCATTCGTGGATCGTTCTTTCCAACTCGGCAGGCAGCGCCACCACGGAGACGGACACCGTCGACGTGGCCTTTGCAACCGCGGATCTGCCGGCTGGCAGCTACACCGGCACGATCACGGTGCTCCACTCCGGCACGCCCACCAAGGAGCAGTACATCACCGTGCATCTCACGGTGGCTGCGCCGCCGCCTGCAGCCGCGGCGATCAGCCTCTCGACGTCGAGCCTCACGGCGAGCGTCGAGAAGGGCAAGGATGCGGCCGCGGCGAGCTTCACGGTGCGCAACAGCGGCGGCGGGACGCTCGGCTACGCGGTGTCGGAGAGCGCGAGCTGGCTGTCGCTGACGCCGGCGAGCGGCAGCTCGACGGGCGAGAGCGACACGATCGGCGTCAGCTACGCGACGGCGAGCCTCGACGCCGGAACCCACACGACGATGCTCACGGTGAGCGCCTCGGGCGCCCCGGCGAAGACCGTCGCAGTCTCGGTCACGGTCTCGCCGGGCACCCCCATCCTCGAGCTGTCCACGACCTCCGTCGATGCGGCGGCCAGCCCCGGAGAGAGCCCGAGCGGGCAAAGCCTCACGGTGCGCAACGCCGGCGCTGGCACGCTCGCCTACGCGATCACCTCCGACCAGAGCTGGGTCACGCTCAGCCCGGCCAGCGGCAACTCCACCGGCGAGGCCGACCCGATCGGTCTCACTTTCTCGACCGCCAGCCTCGCTGCCGGCACCCACCAGGCGACGCTCACGGTGAGCGCCACGGGTCTTGCCTCACGGACGATCTCCGTGTCCCTGCGCCTTGCGGGCGCGGGAGTGAGCTTCGACCTCGATGGCGATGGCAGCTCGGACGCCCTCTTCCGCCATGCAGACGGCTCGGTTTCGGGCTGGCTGATGAGCAGCACGGCGATTCGGAGCAGTGTCTCGGTCCCGGCCATGGACGCGACCTGGACCCTCGCCGGGACAGGAGACTTCGACGGCGACGGAAAGAGCTTCGACTTCCTCTGGCTGCAGCCGTCGTCCGGCAACGTGATGATTGCGCTCAATGCCGGCAGCACGCAGAAGGGCCTCGGCAGCGTGGGCACGGTCGGCGGCGGCTGGCGCGTCGGCGGCGTTGCCGACTTCGATGCGGACGGAAAGAGCGACGTGCTGTGGATCGATCCAACCACCGGCGGCGCGACGGCCTGGCTCGTGGACCGTCTCAGCCTGAAGGCCGTCCGTGCGATCGGTTCGATGGGCGCTGGCTGGGATGTGGCCGCTACGGGTGACTTCGATGGCGACCGGAAGGCCGACGTGCTCCTCGAGCGAACCGGGTCGCCGGATCTCATGCTCTGGCTCCTCGATGGCACGACGGTGCGTCAGGCGATCCCCACGGCGATCCCGCTCGGGCCGGGCTGGACCGTGGTTGCTGCGGGAGACTTCGCCGCGGATGGACATGCGGACATCGCGGTCTTCTCACCGGCCATCGGCTTCTTCTGGGTTCTGGCCGGGTACGGACCGGGCTTCGCCCCGACGGCCATCGTCGACACGACCAGTGCGTCGAGCAGCTTTGCTGCGGCCGGTGCCTACGATGCGAGCGGCAAGCGAGGACTGCTCGTCTCCGATGCGGCCTCGGGCTCGGTCTCGGCATGGCGCTTCGAGGGGAGCTGGTTCAAGACGGCGACGGCGCTCGGCTCGCTGGATTCGAGCTGGACCGTGCTCGGCGAGAAGGGGACGGCGCGATGAGCGGCCTCCCGTACATCGCTCAGACCCGGCCGAGCCTCCGCAGCAGGGCGTCGAGGTCGATGGCTCCTGGCGCAGGGACCTGCCCGGGACCGAGCGGCGGGATCTCTCCCAGCAGGCGGGAGCCGAGCTCGCGCCGCAGCGCTTCGAGGTTGAGCGCATCGGCGGCGCTGAGCGCCGATGCACCGTGGGAGACGACGACGCCCGCGAGGTCGAGACCGCGCGCATCGATTGCCCCGAGACTGAGGCGCGTGTGGTTGAGGGTGCCGAGAGAACCGCGGGCCACGAGCAGCACCGGGAGCCCGAGGCGCGCGGCGAGCCCGGCCATGTCGAGCGTCTCGGACAGCGGCACGAGCAGGCCCCCAGCACCTTCAGCGACCACGAGTTCGTGACGCGACGCGAGTGCGTCAAAGCACGCGTCGATCCGCGTCACATCCACCCGCCGGCCCTCGCATGCGGCCGCGACGCTCGGCGCCGCGGCAAGGGCAAAGCGCTCCGGGCAGACCTCGCCCAGCGCATCGCGAGAGCCGGCTGCCGCCTGCAGGGCGATCGCATCGAGCGGCCCCGCCGCGCCGACGCCGGTCTCGACGGGCTTCATGGCGGCCGCATCGATCCCGCGCGCTCGCAGCGCCCGCAGCAGGGCGCAGGCGACCAGGGTCTTGCCGGCGCCGGTATCGGTGCCGGAGACGAAGACGCCGCGGGCAGGCCTCAGGCGCAGGCCGCCGCGACTGCCGCGACGAGGCCGTCGATCTCCTCGTCACGATGCGTCGCCATGGGCGTCAGCCGCAGCCTCGCCGTGCCCTCCGGGACCGAAGGATGGCGGATGCCCTGCGCGAAGAAGCCGCGGCGGAGCAGCGCCTCGCACGCCTGCATCGTTGCGTCGCTCTCGCCGATCACCACGGGCACGATGTGCGTGGTGCTCGGGGCCGTGGAGATGCCGTGCCGTGCGAGGCCTTCGCGCAGCCGTGCTGCGTTGGCCTGCAGGCGCTCTCGGCGCCAGGGCTCGCGGCGAACCAGCGCGAGCGCTGCGCGCGCAGCTTCGACCTGGGGCGGTGCCAGCGCGCAGGAGAAGATGAAGCTGCGCGCGACGTTCACGAGCAGCTCGCGCAGCGCACGGCTCCCGGCCACGAACGCACCGAACGAGCCCAGCGCCTTGCCGAGCGTGCCGACGATCGCGTCGACGCCGCCGGCCGCGCCCAGCAGCTCCGCCGTCCCGCGGCCGTACCGGCCCAGCGTGCCCGTACCGTGAGCGTCGTCGAGCAGCAGCATGGCGTCATGGCGCCGCGCGAGGGCCGCCATCTCGCACAGCGGCGCCACGTCGCCGTCCATGCTGTAGACGCCATCGACCACGAGCAGCACGCGGCGCCCGGGGCGCACGACCTCTGCGAGGACCTCTGCGAGGGCACCCAGGTCGCCGTGAGGAAAGACGCGGATCTCGGCGCGCGAGAGCCGGCAGCCATCGATGATCGAGGCGTGGTTGAGCGCGTCCGAGACGACGGCATCCCCCGGCCCGACCAGCGCCGGGATCAGCCCGACGTTGGCCATGTAACCGGTGCCGAAGACGAGCGCGGTCTCGGTGCCGAGGTGCTCGGCGAGCTCTTCCTCGAGTCGCTCGTGCAGCGTGAGGTTGCCGCTGATCAGGCGGGACCCACCGGCGGCGCAGCCATGGCTGCGGGCGGCGCGAACGCTCGCCTCCACCACTTCCGGATGCGAGGCGAGGTCGAGGTAGTTGCTGCCGGCGAAGAGCAGCAGCTCGCGCCCGCCGATGCGCGTGCGTGGGCCCTGCGGGCCGTCGAGGGTGCGCAGCGTGCGGTACGTGCCGCGCGCCCGGAGCGCGCCCAGCGCGTCGGCGCAGAGGCCCTCGACGCTCATCCCACGCCGCGGGTGGAGCGTGCGATCTCGGGACGCAGCAGTGTGTCGGGGCCGCCCTCCAGACGGAAGCCCCCCGCCGCGTCGCTGCGGGCGATCTCCCGGTCGTAGACCGGATTGCCGTCCACCTCGAAGCCGGCGTCTCGGATCATGCGGTAGGTCTCGCTCGTCGCATCGCCGCGCGTCGTCAGGTAGCCATCGACGAAGAGCGAGTTCGCGGGCCAGAGCGCGAGTGCGCCGAGCGAACGCAGGTGCCCCTCGCGGCCGCCGGCCGCTCGGATCTCGGCGCGCGGGTTCACGAGGCGCATCAGCGCCAGCGCGCGCAGGCAACGCTCGGGCGAGAGCGAGCCGTCGGAGACCACCTGATTGCCGTCGATCGGGATCAAAAAGTTCACGGGGATCGACGGCACCTCGAGCTCGCGCAGCCGGAATGCGAGCTCCACCACGTCGGCGCTGCTCTCGCCCATGCCGAGAATGAGGCCGCTGCAGCTCTGAATCCCGTGGCGCTTCGCCGTCAGGATCGTGTTCACGCGGTCGGCGTAGGTGTGCGTGCTGCAGAGGCTGCCGTAGTGCTCTTCGCTCGTATTGAGGTTGTGGTTCAGCCGATCGAGGCCCGCCTCGGCGAGGATCTGCGCCTGCTCGTCGTCGATCAGGCCCACGGAGATGCAGACCTCGATCGGCCAGCGCGACTTCACGCCGCGTACCAGCTCGGCGAGCTTCTTCGTTCGCTCGATCGTCGGGCTGCGGCCCGAGAGCACCATGCAGTAGCGCGTCGCCCCGGCCCGCGCGGCGTCCTCGGCCGCGGCGAAGATCTCCTCGTCGCTCTTCATCGCGTACTTGCGGATCGCGGCCTTCGAGTCGCGGTTCTGCGCGCAGTAGCCGCAGTCCTCGGGGCACAGGCCGTTCTGAACGTTGTTCAGCACGTGCACCATGACCTTGCGTCCGAAGTGCCGCTCGCGCGGGAGATAGGCCGCGTGCAGCAGCGGCAGCAGGGCCACGTCCTTGCCATCGAGGATCCAGCGAGCCTCGGCCTCGGTCGGGGGCTCGTCGCGCAGCGCCTGCGCGGCGAGGCGGGAGTAGGTTTCGAGCATGGGTCTCCTCGTGCGGTGGGCCCCTGCGAGCGTCGAGCGGGTGCCTCGGGGGACACCGCAGGCTAGGAGCCGGCGCCGCGGGCTGTCAACCATCCTCGTGAACTCCGGTTGACGGCTGCCGGTAGCCCGCCAGCAGGTAGGATCTGGTCGTGGCCCGCCCGCGATCGGTCTATGCCTGTACGGAATGCGGCGCGCAATCGCCGCGCTGGCTCGGGCGCTGCCCCTCCTGCGGCGCATGGTCGACGCTCGTCGAGGAGCCCACCGGGAGCGGCGCGCCGGCCGAAGACCTTCTCCAGGCGAGGGGCGGCGGGCCGGGCCCCGTGCGCCTCGCAGACGTCGGAGCCGAGGCAACGCCGCGCCTTCCGAGCGGCATCGCCGAGCTCGACCGGGTCCTTGGCGGGGGCCTCGTGCCGGGGGCGGTGATTCTGCTCGCGGGAGAGCCAGGAGTCGGCAAATCGACGTTGGCGCTCCAGCTCGCTGCAGAAGTGCGCGGCGCCGGGCGCAGCGTGCTCTACGTCTGCGGAGAAGAGAGCCCGCAGCAGGTGCGGCTTCGGGCCGAACGGCTGCCGGGAGATCCTGGCGAGGTGCTCGTGATCGCCGAGACGCGCGTCGAAGCGCTCGGCGCCGCCTGGCGCGAGGCGAAGCCGTCCCTGGTGGTGATCGACTCGATCCAGACCCTGCGCACCGAGCGGGTCGAGTCGGCACCCGGCTCGGTGGCGCAGGTGCGCGAGAGCGCTGCGCTGCTGTCGGCCGCGGCGAGGACGAGCGGCGCGACGCTCGTGCTCGTCGGGCACGTCACGAAGGAAGGCGCGATCGCAGGCCCGCGGGTGCTCGAGCATCTCGTCGACGTGGTGCTCACCTTCGAAGGCGAGCGCACCCATGCCGTGCGTGCACTGCGCGCGACCAAGAACCGCTTCGGCTCGACGCAGGAGGTCGGCGTCTTTAGCATGACCGGAAGCGGTCTCGAGGGAGTCGAGAACCCGAGCGAGCTCTTCCTCGCCGAGCGGCGATCGGGCGTGCCGGGCTCGTGCATCGTCCCCTTCCTCGAAGGCACGCGGCC
>CAYOIG010000286.1:0-2849 GCA_964403915.1 uncultured Myxococcaceae bacterium | reverse complement strand
GTGGCCTTCCGGCTCGACGAGAGCGCCCGCCGGGTGGTGATCGACGCCGAGGGGGATGGTGAAGGCCGCGAGGGTCATCTCGAACGGCTTGCGGAGCGAGCGGCGCAGCGCGCACGCGAGACCGGCCGCTCGGTCGCTCTCGATCCGATGAATCCCCGTGACCGGCGCGTCATCCATGTCGCGCTCCGTGAGGCCGATGGGATCGCGACCATGAGCGTTGGGAGCGGTCGCTACCGGCAGGTGGTCGTCGTGCCGGAGGGGGCCCCGGAGTACGAGCAGGCCCGGCTTCAGGCCGAGAGTCCCGCCCACGGCAACGGCTGAAACGTTCCACGTGGAACGTTCGTGACGTCTACCTGGGACCGTGAGGCAGCCCGCCGGCGACTCGCGGGCGCCCTCGAAGCGCTGGCCCTGCGGCCTCCTCCCGCAGCATCGGACCAGCTTCTCGACCTGTGTGCGCTGCTCGCCTCCTGGGCCGGTCAGATCAGCCTGACGGCGCATCGAACGCCGGGAGCCATTCTCGACCGGCTGGTTCTGGACGCCGCCGCCCTCGGCAGCGTGCTCCCGGCCGCGGCTTCGATCGCAGATCTTGGTGCCGGCGCCGGATTTCCCGGGCTCCCGCTCGCGATCCTCTTTCCGGAACGCCGCTTTACCCTCGTCGAGGCGCGGGAGCGCAAGCACCACTTCCAGCGCGAAGCCGTGCGTCGCCTGCGCCTGGAAAACGTGCAGCCCCTCCTGGGTCGATCAGAGGCCCTGGTCGCCGCGCCGCATGAGGGAGTCGTCGCCCAGGCGATGGCACAGCCGGAGCGGGCCGTGCCCCTGCTGCTCGCCTGGGCTGCGTTCGATGGCTGGCTGGCGGTTCCGGGCGGGAGCCAGCCACCAGCCCTGGAGGGCGTTCCGGGAGTCCGCGCCCCGGAGATTCGCCGCTACCGGATCCCATCGACCGGTGTCGAGAGGACGCTCTGGATCGGCAGGCGCGCGGCAGACGAGGCCCCAAGCTCCCCAAGCCGCTGAGAGCGTCCGCGCCATGGCTGTGGTATCCGTCTTAGATCACTCCGATGTCCCCAAGGGGAAGCGGAATGGCCCCATGTCACGCCCCAGCCACGTCTTCGCGATCGCCAACCAGAAAGGCGGCGTCGGCAAGACCACGAGCGCCGTCAACCTGGCGGCGAGCTTCGCGGTGTCGGAGCGGCCGACGCTGCTGATCGATCTCGATCCCCAGGCCAACGCCACCAGCGCATTCGGTGTCTCTTCACCGGAGCACCACGTCTATGACGCGCTCCTCGGCGACCGCGTCATGAAGGAAGTCACGCTCGCGACCGATCTGCGCTTCCTCCAGCTCGTTCCCTCCGGACGGGATCTGGTGGGGGCCGAGATCGAGCTCGTTCCGATGCCGGGCCGGGAACGCCGCCTCGAGCTCGCCCTCGCGGACGTGCGAGAGAAATACGAGATCATCGTCATCGACTGCCCCCCGTCGCTCGGCCTGCTGACGCTCAACGCACTCACGGCCGCCGATTCGGTGATCGTGCCGCTCCAGTGCGAGTACTACGCGCTCGAGGGCCTCGCCCGGCTACTCGAGACGATCGATCTCGTGCGCGCGTCGCTCAATCCTGCGCTCGCCCTCGAAGGGATCGCCGGCACCATGGTCGACGTGCGCAACAGTCTCGGGAAGCAGGTGCTCGCCGAGGTCCGAACGCATTTCGGGGAGCGCGTGTTCGAGACCGTGATCCCGCGCAACGTTCGCCTCAGCGAAGCGCCGAGCCACGGCAAGCCGATCCTGCTCTACGACGTGCGCTCGCGCGGTGCGGTGGCCTACCTGCGCCTCGCCGAGGAGCTGCTGCGGCGTCTGGACGCGAGGCATCCGGCGTACGATGCTCCGCCCCGCAGCGCGGGGCCGGGTGTGGAGGGAGCCGATGACGAAGGCACGTAGCGCGCTCGGGCGCGGCCTCGGAGCGCTCATCCCCGGTGCCTCGCCGGCAGCAGCGCCGACCGCTGAGACCGCCACCGAAGCGAGCGGCCTGCTCGAGATCGATGTCGATCGCATCGATCCGAACCCCGACCAGCCGCGGCGCCGATTCGACGGTGAGCAGCTCGAGCGGCTCGCGAACTCCATCCGCGCGCACGGCGTGCTGCAGCCAGTCGTCGTTCGCCGCAGCGGCGATCGCTTCGAGCTTCTCGTCGGAGAGCGGCGCTGGCGTGCCTCACGCGCGGCCGGCCGGCGCACGATTCCGGCCGTAGTCTCCGACGCTGCTCCGCGCGAGCGTCTCACCCTCGCCCTCATCGAGAACGTTCAGCGGCATGATCTCAACCCGATCGAGCTCGCCCATGCCTATCGCGCCCTCGCGCAGGCGGGTCTCACGCAGGACGAGATCGGCAGCAAGGTCGGCCTCGATCGTTCGAGCATCGCCAACACGCTGCGGCTGCTGGAGCTCCCGCGCGAGCTGCAAGAGGACGTCGAGCTCGGTCGTCTCAGCGCAGGCCACGCGAAGGCGCTGCTCCATGTTTCGAATCCGGAACGGCGGCGGCTGCTCCGGGACCGCATCGTCTCGGGCGGTCTCTCGGTGCGCGGGGCCGAGGAAGAGGCGAGGCGCCTCGCACCCACACCCGGT
The DNA here is from genome assembly GCA_964403915.1 of uncultured Myxococcaceae bacterium. Taxonomy (GTDB): domain Bacteria; phylum Myxococcota_A; class UBA9160; order UBA9160; family UBA9160; genus MYXO. The sequence continues at coordinate 243 of CAYOIG010000286.1, read as the reverse complement.
GCGCGGGCATCGCAGGCTCCCCGGCCCACCGACCCCAACCTGACGCAGCTCGTCGATACCCTCCGTCAGAGCCTCCAGACGCGGGTCCGCATCCATGGCTCTGGAGGCCGCGGCCGCATCGAGATCGACTACTTCGGTCCGGAGGACCTGCAGCGCATCGTGAAGCGGATCCTGGAGGGCCGGTGACGGACTCGAGCACGCCGGCGACGCGCCGCCCCATCCCGACGTTGGTGGAGGCCGGAA
>CAYOIG010000285.1:0-2105 GCA_964403915.1 uncultured Myxococcaceae bacterium | reverse complement strand
CGGCTTCGGCCCCGGCCTGCAGGTGGACTTCGGCGGGCGACTCGTGCCCTCCCTCTTCGCGCTCGACTGGCTCGCCCTCGCGAAGGCGCCGCGCGACCTCGTGCCCGGCCCGGTCGACGTGCGAGCCGTGTCGAGCGCCGGCTGCCTGTCCGAGAAGGCGATTGCGGTGCGGGTGCTCAGGGCGCCGCCCATCCCCCCGTGGGCCCACTGACCGCGCGGCCGCCGCCATCACATCGCGCGCGGCAACCGGGCCTGCGTGCGCGGCGCGCCTCCGCCCCCGATCGACTGGAACACGGCGCTCGCGGCCGCGCTCTTGGCCGCGGATTCGACGTCACGTCGGCTCGTCCGAGCTGCGACCGGGAGAAATTGTTGACGCGGCTCACCTCGTGCTCGAAAACCATGCAGACCGTGCGTTCCCGGACCTCTTGTGAGAGCTTCTCGGTGCCCGCGATCGCTTCACGCTCCAGGGGAACGAAGCCTCCGGAAGGCTCGCGGCGAGGCAACCTCCCGAACGGGGGGCTTTGACGAGCTTCCCGCCGACCTCCAGCACCGCGCCTCCCGCGGAGAGCTGTAGCGTATCCTTGCAGTTCTGGAGCTGCGCTCCATAATTGCACTGATGATCCGCCGCCGGCTCCTTCCTGCTCTCGACTCCGCACTGGCCGAGGCCCCGGCCGTCGCGCTCCTCGGGCCGCGCCAGGCCGGCAAGACGACGCTCGCGCTCGAAATTGCGGAGGCGCGGCCGTCGGTCTACCTCGATCTCGAATCCGACGCCGACCGGGCCAAGCTTTCCGATCCCGAGCTCTACCTCTCGCACCACGTGGATGAGCTGGTGATCCTCGACGAGATCCAGCGCACCCCGCACCTTTTCCGGAGCCTCCGCGGGCTCATCGACAAAGGCCGACGCAGCGGGCGCGGGAGGGGCCGTTTCCTCGTCCTCGGCTCCGCGTCGATCGATCTCCTCAAGCAGTCGAGCGAGTCGCTCGCGGGACGCATCCGTCATCTGGAGCTCGGCCCGCTCGACGCGGGCGAGGTCGGTCGCAAGCGCCTCGGCGTGCTCTGGCTGCGCGGCGGTTTCCCCGAAAGCCTGCTCGCCGCCTCCGACGCCGCGAGTCTGCGCTGGCGGGTGGACTTCATCCGCACCTACCTCGAACGCGACATCCCACAGCTCGGGCCGCGCATTCCCGCGGAGACACTGCGCCGGCTCTGGACCATGCTCGCGCACCAGCAAGGAGGGCTGCTCAATGCCGCGGCGCTCGCGCGCGCTCTCGCCGTGGACGGCAAGACGGTCGCCTCATACCTCGACCTGCTGGTGGACCTGCTCCTCGTGCGGCGCCTGACCCCGTGGCACGCCAATGTCCGCAAGCGACTGGTCAAGTCGCCCAAGGTCTACGTGCGCGACAGCGGTCTGGTCCATGCGCTGCTCGGCATCGGTGACCGCGAGGCGCTGCTATCGCACCCGGTGTCGGGCGGGAGCTGGGAAGGCCTCGCGATCGAGTCGCTCATCGCGGCGGCGCCTGACGACACGGACGCACACTTCTTTCGCACGGCGGCCGGAGCGGAGATCGACCTGCTGCTGAAGCTCCCCGGCCAGCGCAAGCCGTGGGCGATCGAAATCAAGCGCGGCCTCGCGCCCACGTTGGAGCGCGGCTTCCGGCTCGCCTGCGAAACGGTGCGTCCGGATCGCCGCTTCGTCGTGTATGGCGGCACCGAACGGTTCCCCCTCGCTGAAGGCGTGGAGGGGCTACCGCTCGTCGACCTGTGCGAGGAGCTCTCGGCAGCATGAGCCAGTTCCCCTTCCTCCAGCACGAGTGGGCCGCGGTATTCGAGACCGTATCGAGGGCCTCGAGGCGGCGATGCACGCCGACCAGCGCATCGCGTGCTTCTACGCTCGTCGCGCGCTGGAGCTGGCAGTGAGCCGGGCGTTCGAGCACGACGCGGGGCTCAGGCTCCCGTATCGGTCGTCCTCGTCGGCGCGTTCGGCGACTTCGCCCTCCACTGCACAGATCTGCCGGACTGCGTGAGCCAGATTCCTGAGCGCGACGCGCGGTTCGACGCCGCGCTGCGCGTGTACGCGTACCGCGTCGCCGGCCATGCGCTCGAAGACG
>CAYOIG010000284.1:0-3809 GCA_964403915.1 uncultured Myxococcaceae bacterium | reverse complement strand
CCAGGCGCGCTTCCGCTCGGCTGCGAGCTCGGCGTAGCGGCTCGGCTCGGGCTGCGCGAGCTCGAAGATCACGCGATAGGCGTGCGGCTCCTCGCGCGCAAAGCGCAGATAGCTCTCTCCGAGCCGAACGAGCCGCCGGCGCGGGTCGCTCTCCGTGCGGAAGACGGCCTCCGCGGCGTCCGCGAGCTGTGCGAAGGCGCGCGCGCGGACGGCGGCGAAGATCTCGTCCTTGTCGCGGAAGTAGCGATAGGGCGTGGTGGCGCTGCAGCCGAGCTCCCCCGCGAGGCCGCGAAGGCTGACGCCCGCATAGCCCTGTCGCGAGAAGCGCCGCGTCGCCACCCGGCACAGCCGCGCACGGAAGCGATCGATCTGCGTCTGGCTGAGCGCGGGCCGGGCCATCCGGGCAGCCTAGATCCAAAGATTTACACCGTCAATATAATTCGGCTGCGCTGCCGCCGGAGCCGATCGCCCGCGTCTGGGCGCAGCCCGGCACGGCCCGGGAGGCCGCAGCGGGTCGCTCCGCAGCATCTCCTGGTCGCTAGAAGCCCATCGCCCCCGGCGCTGCGGGCGGCTGCATTCCGCCAGCGCCGACCAGCAGCAGGCCGAGGCCGAGGATCAGCGCCACCGGCACCAGGTTGGCGAGGATGCACACCACGATCGCGCGGCCCGTGCCGACGTCGAGGGCCTGCCGCACCGCGATCACCGCCGCGATGGTCGAGAGCGCGAAGATCGCGAGCCCGAGCAGCGCCTCGGCCGGGCCGAGCGGCAGCACGCCGAGCACACCGAGCATGCCCGGGGCGCTCGCGAAGCCGAGCGTTCGCAGCAGCTCGCCGTAATCGGAGGTGTGGTTGAGGATCGCGACGCCGATCAGCCACACGAGCCCCGTGCCGAGCAGCCAGCCCACGAAGCCTCCGGCGAGGCTCACGAAGGCACCGCTCGTCCCCGTCTCGCCGAAGGTGGCCGCCGCCTGCGCCAGTGCCGCGAGCGCGACGACCAGGGCCGCCTGCCCGAAGGCGCTCGTGTCGTGCTCGACCTCCTCGTAGACCGAGGCGTCGAGCTTGAGTGCGCCGAGGAGGCGCTCGCCGAAGCCGCGCGCCGCGCTGCCCGCCAGATCCGGCCCGTCGTCGAAGCTGCCCGTGCTCATGAAACCTCCCCGGCCCGCATCGGGGCCGAGCGGGATGCTACCTCGCGGGGCGACGAGGAGTTGCCAATTCTGCTCCGCGCCATGTCAGGATGGGAGGATCCCGCAATGGAGGCCCTCGCCATGACCGTCCCGTTCTGGTGTCTCGTGATCGTGTGTTTCCTTCCCTACGTCTGGGGCTTCGTCTCCATCCCCGAGCGCCAGAAGCAGCTCGGCCGCATCGACAACAAGGACCCGCGCGGCCAGCAGGCGCAGCTCACCGGCCGCGGCGCGCGCGCGATGGCTGCGCACAAGAACGCCTTCGAGGCCATCGCCGTCTTCGCGCCGGCCGTGATCGTGGCGCACATCGCGGGCGCCGATCCCGTCTGGTCGTCGCGCCTCGCGCAGATCTTCGTCTCCGCCCGCCTGCTGCACGGCATCTTCTATCTGCAGAATCTCGATCTGGCGCGCTCCAGCGTCTTCGGCATCGCGCTCGCGTGCGATGCCGGGCTCTTCGTGCTGGCGGCGCAGGCGGCGGGATAACGCTCAGCGGCGCGCGCGGCGGGCCAGCACGGCGAGACCGAACGCGGAGAGCACGAGCGTCGAGGGCTCGGGGGCCGCTCCGAGCTCGAACGCCACGGTGTAGCTCCAGAAGCCGATGACGCCGCCCGTGTTGGCGATCCAGCCGGCGACGTCGCTCTCGACGTAGGTGGGCCAGCCGTCGTAGATCTCGATGCCCATGTCGCCGAAGCCGATGAGCTCCGTCACGTGCCACGACCAGGGCGGCGCGCCCGGCGCGAGCCAGTCGCGGTTCACGCCATCGGCGCCGGGCGCGATGCGCGCGAAGACGATCGTCTCGCCCGCAGCTGGCCCCTTCGTCGCGAGATCTCGCGCATGGGCAATCGCAGCCGGATCCGAGATCGGCAGCACGTAGGAATCGCCGTGGAAGCGCTGGCCGGGCAGCTCGGTCACGAGAAAGAGGATCGTGTCGCCGCGCGCCGGGGCGGCGGCGAGCAGGAGGAGCAGGAACGAGGCGGCGAAGATGCGCATCCCAAGAGGAGTGGCCGGCAGGGCGCCCCGCGTGTCGGCGCCGGGCGCGGTGGGGCGCCGGAGGCGGTTGCGGCGCCTGCCGCGGGGGCGCACGTAGTTGATCAGTCTCGACACCACCCACGGCCGCATGAGAGACTGCAGCATGCGCATAGCGGTCGGGCTCGTCCTGCTGCTCGCTGCGCCTCTCGTCCCGGTGCTGGGGGCGATCGCGGAAGAGGCCTCGCGCGTGCCCGCCGACGCCGTGCTCGCCGATCTTCCGTTCGAGCCTGGCATCGAGCAACACCGGGTGATCGTCGACCTCGCCCCCGAAGGCTCTCGGCCCCTGCGTCTCATGCTCGATACCGGCGCGAGCATCAGCGTCATGACGCCGCTCGCGGCGCGGGATGCCGGGGTCTCCGTGCGCCGCACGAAGATGGATCCCTACCGGCGGGAGACCCGGCTCGGCCGGGATCTGTTGTTCAGGGTCGACGTAAGGTCGAGCGATACGGGCTCGAGGACGGGATGGGAGTTTGGCGTGCTCGGTAGCGACTTCCTGGCGAGCTACGTGGTCGAGCTCGACTTCGAGAACGAGCGCGTACGCTTCATCGACCCGGAGAAGCACCGCGTGCCGGAAGAGGGCACGGATGGCGCCCTCGTGCTGCCGTTCGAGCTTGCCGGCACGCGGCCGGTCGTGAAGGCCTCGCTGAATGGCCATGAGACCGCCCTTCTCGTCGACACGGGCGCGCCCTGGACGCTGGTGCTCTCGGGACCGGTCGCGGAGTGGACCGGAGTCGAGATCCTCTCCGACAGCGCATTCACTGGTCTCAGCTCGCTCGGCCCCGTGGATCTGATGCGCGGCCGCCTCGATCGGCTGGCGCTCGGAGGCCACGCGCTCGGCGCCGTGGCGGCGCTCGTGGCTCCGAGCGGGTGGTACAACCTGGGTGTCGCCTCCGATTCCGTGCTCGGGGTCGAGCTGCTCGAACGCTTCCTCGTCCGTCTCGACTACCCGCGGCGGCGGCTCTGGCTGCGGCCGCGCGGTCAGGGAGAGGGCTCCGGGCCACGAGAGCAGACGCCGCAGCCCGAATCGCCCACGGTGCCTTCCGGTGCTGCCGCGCGCTCCGAGTAGCCTCGACCACCAGTGCGGCCCCGCCCAGTGTGACCGTACCCGTCACACGGACGGCGTATCCATGAGAGGCTCCGGGCCCGCTGGCTCCTCCACGCGATGCCCGGCAGGAGGTCTCATGCGAATCCTCGTCCCTGTCTTCGTGCTCATCCTGCTCGCAGCCGCGCCCGCTGCGGCCGACTGCACCACGATCGACCTCGGCAGCTTCACCTACTACGACTGTGACGACGGCCGCAGCGGCAGCTCGAACCGGATTGGGAGCTTCACCTTCTACAACGATGACGACGGCAGCTCGGGCTCCTCGATGCGGATCGGCCCGTTCGAGTACTACCACCAGGCCACGCCGCCGCGCTCCGAGCGCCCGCGCTTCGAGCCGCTGCTCCCCGGCCGCTTCGATTCGCCCTACCGCTCGCGGTCGTGGTACGAGGAGGAGGAGTGACGGCCGAGAGCCGGCGTGCCGACGGCGGGAGAGACCGGCTGGCTGGCCGATCCCCCGCCTCACTCATCCGGCCGCAGCGACAGATCGAAGTGTCCGCC
>CAYOIG010000283.1:0-3089 GCA_964403915.1 uncultured Myxococcaceae bacterium | reverse complement strand
TGTCGACGACTCGCACCGGCGCCTCCTCGTAGGGACGCGGCGCGAGACGCTGAAAGGTGTCGAAGACGCGGAGCTGGAGATCCTGCACCGGCGCCGGCTGGGCCACGCGCAGCCCGATCGCCAGCCCGAGCACGGCGAGCGGCGCGAGCCAGCGCGAGGCGAGGTGGCTCATGCGCCGCCCGCTAGTCGCGCGGAATTACCATGTTCTCCACCGGCGTGGTGGCGGTCGAGACGGAGGGCCCCGACTCCGGGATGATCTCCACGAAGTGGAACGCGTTCTCGGCGAGCTGACTCTGACCGTTGACGAAGAGCGCAGCCGCGAATGCCTCGCAGCCGTTCCGGCAGCCGGTGCTGTACACGTCCGTGATGGTGTCCGCGATGGCCGCGACCGGGATCCCCATCTGGAAGTCATCGAGGCCCGAGGTTCCGGAGAACCCGGCGTCATGAAGGCCGAGCTCCGGAGAGTCGATGTTCCAGACCGAGATCGAGGCATTCTGCGTCCGGAAGTTGACGTCGAGGTAGAAGTCGTACGTCCCACCGTCGTCGAGCGACACACCGGTTCGCTGGAAGCTGGCCTCCTGCCCTGCCGCACCGAGCGTGGCCACGTCCGCGAAGCTCGTGACCGATGCGCCGAGCAGCAGATCGATCGGGAGCCCCAGCGGCAGACTGGAGAGATCGGGAGGCAGCTCCGGCAGCTCGCCCCCCTCGATCAGCTCCTGCGCGAAGAGGGGGAGGATCTGCTCCTCGTTCACGTCCTGCTGCGCGTTCGTGGTCGCCCGATCGAGCTGGTCCAGGACGTTCAGCCGCCGGTAGTCGCGCTCGGCCGCGTCCTTGCCGCCCGCATCGGAGCGCCCGGAGACGTCGGTCGCCGAGCGCGTGTCGCCGTCTTGCGCGCCGGGCTCTCCGGCCGCGACGTCGCTCGCCCCGCCCCCGGAGCTCGCCGTCTCGACCCAGCCCGCCGGATCGGAGACCGACTGCGTGAGGCGGTCGATGTCGGGAAGCGGCACGAGAAAGGGATCGGACGGCGGTGCGTCCGGGCCGTCGATGCTGAGGCCGTAGCCCGGGCGCCGCACCTGCTTGCACACGCCGGCGTTGCACGCCTCGAAGGCGCTGGCCGGGGAGCCCGTGTCGTTGTCGCGACCCTCGCCGAGCAGCACCAGCAGCGCGCTCTTCTTCACGGGGTCGGCGCTCCCGGCCACGATCGTGCCTCGAACTCCGAGCGTTCCGGACGGCAGCTTCACGTTCATGTCGGCCGGATTCTCGCGAGCAACCCGCCCCGTCACGAAGCGGAACACGCCCTTGGTGATCTGCGCGCTCACCTTGCCGCGGTTCGTCTGCGGGTCGTAGACGAACTCGTCCACCACCAGCTCGCTCTCGGGCCCGATGGTGAAGACGGTCTCGTCGAGCAGCAGGATCTGCATGCCCGAGCGCGGGCCGCTCTGGATCGCATCCTGCAAGAAGATCGGCTCGCCGCCCACGACCTGTCGGCCCACGCTGGCCTGCGGCCGGTTGAGGGCGACCTGGCCCTTCACGGCGGCCGAGACGCCAGCCTGGTCGGCAGCGCCGGCCGCTGCCGGATGCAGCACGAGCCCGAGCGCGAGCAGGGCCACGAGCTTCACGAACGGAGGGAGAGAGAGCCGCATGGGGAGCACCTCCAAATCCATCTCTTCGGAATGGCTCAGAAATCGAAGCTCTTGGTGAACAGGATCGAGAGCCGCCAGTCGTCGAACTGATAGTTCGTGATGTTGGATTGCACGTTCAGATACTCGACGTTGGCCGTCATGACGGTATCGCGGATCGCCCGCGGGGGCGACAGGAACGGCAGCAGGAAGCCAAGAGGGGCTCCGTAGCTGACGCGCCCTCGATACCACTGGTCGCGGCGCGTCGACGTCGAGACGAAGGGCTCCGGACCCTCGTAGCCGTCGTACTCGAAGAAGAACGTCGAGAGCAGGAACTGACCCTGGCCGAGGAGCCAGGTCGTCCCGAGCACGGCCTGCGGGCCGACGTACGTGTAGTAGGCCTGGTCGGCCTGCTTGTCGACGAAGCCCACTCCGGCGTCGATGCGCAGCGTCGGCAGGGGCGTCCACGAGGCACCGAGGCCTCCCTCGTAGCGGCCGCCCGTGCGCTGGTCGGTGATGGGGCTGGTGTCGAGGCTCTCGAAGAACTCGTAGTCGAAGCGAAAGCGTGCAGCGACCTCGAGCGCCTGGGAGAAGCGATGGCTCGCGCGAACGCCGGTGCCCACCGTCGAGACGTAGCTCTCGCCCGCGAGATTGAGATACGTCGTATACAGGCTCGGCTGAATGTCCACGAACGGCGCGCGGATGAGACCCCCGGCCTCGCCGGAGAACGCCCCGAGATCGAGGCTCGTCACGTCGACCTGCTTCTGTCCGAAGACCTGGGCCGCACCGATGAGCTGGTGCCCGGCGTCGTAGCCGAGATCGTGCTGCGCGCGCACGCCGGCGAGCATGAGGCCGCTGAAATCGCCCTGCTTCTTGCCCGTTACGAGGTCGAAGGGCGTATCGAAGAAGAGCACCTCTCCCGAGTCGGGCCCCGCATTGCGATTGCTGTCCCACTGCATGCCGAGGCCGACGTTCCCGGTGACGCGCGTCACCTTGCGCCGCGCTGCAATCTCCTCGAGGTAATGATCCACTTCCTCGCGCAGACTCTCGGGCATCGGGAGCTGGCTCACGTTCCTGAACTCCCGCTCGGACTCGCTCAGGTTGTCGAGCCGGAAGAGCACGACCGCATAGAGCAGGCGCACCCGCGCGAGATCCGGCGCGAGCATGAGGATGCGCTCGAGCGTGGCGGCCGCGCCGCGAAGCTCGCCGGCCGCCACCTGCGACTGGGCGTAGAGGTAGTTGAGCTCGACGTCGTCGGGGTTCGCGAGGATGTCCTCGTAGGTGACCTTCTCGCCGGGCTCGAGGGCGCGGAGCTTCTCGGCCGCCGTCGCCGCGCGCTGCGCCCGGTCGGCTTCGCGCAGGCCCTGGGCCGGGCGCTGCTGCTCCTGCACCGAAGGCCCCTGCGCGCGGGCAGGCGATAGGGCCAGCAGGGTTGCCGCAAGAGCAACCAGAATCCCCGCGCGCATGCGT
>CAYOIG010000282.1:0-1746 GCA_964403915.1 uncultured Myxococcaceae bacterium | reverse complement strand
GCCGGCCATCGCCATCGAGCAGCGCAACCGCGTCACGAACGCTCGTGCCACGGTGGGAACGGCTACCGAGATCCTCGATCATCTCCGGCTGCTCTTCGCGAAGATCGGTGAGACCCGCTGCCCCGCGTGCGATCGGCGGGTCGAGCCCGGCACGATCGAGGCCGTGGTGGGACGCATCCTCGCTGGTCACGAGAGCAGACGCGTCTCGATCGGTGCGCCGCTCCCGGAGGGCAAGCGTGAGAGCGCGACTGCGCTGCGGGAGCGCCTCCTGCGGGAGGGCTTCACCCGCCTGCTCGATGCGAGCGGCAGGCCGGCCGATCTCTCCGAGACGCCGGCGCGCGCCTTCTCCGCCCTGCGCGCCTCGGCGCTGTTGCTCGTCGACCGGCTGGCGCTCGCGCCTGATTCGCGCACGCGGCTCGCCGAAGCGATCGCGACGGCCTTCGTCCGCGGGGGCGGACGCGCCGTCGTGGTCGCGGAGACGGGAGAACGCACGGTCTACCGCGAAGGCTTCGCCTGCGACGGCTGCGGGCGCAGCTTCGCGCCTCCGGTGCCGGCGCTCTTCTCGTTCGGCAGTCCGCTCGGGGCTTGCGAAGCCTGCCAGGGCTTTGGCCGCATCCCCGGCATCGACTGGGATCGCGTTGTGCCCGATCCGTCGAAGCGCATCGAGGACGCTCCGATCGTGGTCTTCAACTCGCCGTCGGGCAAGGCCTGCCAGCGCGATCTGCTGCGCGCATGTCGTCGCCTCGGCATTCCGAAGAACGTTCCTTTCGGACAGCTCCCGGCGGAGCAGCGGCGTCTGGTTCTCGAGGGAGACGAAGGCGACTGGTACGGCGTGCGCGGATTCTTCGAGTATCTCGAGGAGCGACGCTACAAGGTGCAAAACCGCGTGCTGCTCGCCCGCTACCGACGCTACGACCCATGCGCGGCCTGCGACGGTACACGGCTCAAGGCCGACGCGCGTGTCGTCGAGGTTGCGGGGCGGGAGATCGGGGATGTCTCCCGCTCCACGATCGAGGAGCTCGACACCTGGCTCGGCGCGCTGTCGCTTACTGCACCGCAGCAGGCGCGCGGTGGGCGCCTGCTCGAGGCGCTGCGGGCACGGGTGCGGACGGCGCTCGACGTGGGCCTCGGCTATCTCGGCCTCGATCGGCAGATGCGAACCCTCTCGGGCGGCGAGGCGCAGCGCATCCAGCTCGCGACGGCGCTCGGCGGCACGCTCACGGCCACGCTCTACGTGCTCGACGAGCCCTCGATCGGCCTCCACGCCTGCGACGTGGCGCGCCTGCTCTCGGTGCTGCGGCGGATCCGGGACGGTGGCAATACGGTCGTCGTGGTCGAGCATGCCCTCGACGTCGTCGCCGCCGCGGATCATCTCATCGATCTCGGTCCCGGCGCAGGGCGCCTCGGCGGCGAGGTGGTCGCCGAAGGGACGGTGGACGAGATCCGGCGCCATCCTCACTCGCTCACGGGAAGGGCGCTGCGCGGCGAGCTCGAGCTCGCTCCGCGACGGCGGCGTCCGGCACGCGGAGTGCTGCGTGTCGTCGGTGCCCGTGCGAACAATCTGAAAGGGGTGGACGCAGAAATTCCGCTCGGGCAGCTCGTGGTGGTGACGGGCGTCTCGGGCGCCGGGAAGTCGACGCTGGTGCGTTCGGTGCTGGTGGGGCACCTGCGCGGAGATCCGGACCGCGGCGCCTGCGAGCGTGTCGAGAATGGGGCTGCGGTGAGCGAGGTCGTGGTCGTCGAGCA
>CAYOIG010000281.1:0-2544 GCA_964403915.1 uncultured Myxococcaceae bacterium | reverse complement strand
GCGATCCGGCGCACTGGCACGCTCGAAGACCGGCGCTGCGGACTCGAACCCCAGGAACACCCGTGCGGCGAAGCGGCCCGCCGCGCGGTTGGCGAGGCCCGGCACTGCGTCGGGATTGACCAGCGCGATCGGCAGCCGAAGCAGGGCGCCTGCCAGCACCGGCGCCACGGCAGCGTAGCCGCCGACCGAGACGACGATCTCGGCACCGAAGCGGCGCAGCTCGCGGCGGGCCGCGAGCGTCACGCGCGGCAGGCCGAGCCAGACGGCCGCGCGCTCCCTTCGGCTGCGGCCCTGGAGCGGCCGCGAGGGCAGGGTCACCAGGCGAAAGCCCGCCGCCGGTACGAGGCGCTTCTCGAGGCCGCGCTCGGTGCCGAGAAAGAGCACCTCGTCGCCGCGCGCGGCGATGCGTTCGCCAAGGGCGAGGGCCGGCGTCACGTGGCCTCCCGTGCCACCTCCGGCCACCACCCAGCGACGCACGCGCGCGGTCATGGCTTCAGCAGCCCCCTGCGCTCGGCCCCCGCCACCTTCGGCGGATCGGGGGCGCCTTCGCGGCAGCCGATTCCGAGCAGCAGGGCCACGGCCAGCGCGCAGACGATCATGTTCGAGCGGCCATAGGAGAGAAAGGGAAGGGCAAGGCCCTTGGTTGGGATCAGGCCGGTCACCACCATGCCGTTGATGCAGGCCGGTAGCGCGAGCAGCAGCGTGAGGCCCGTGGCCGCGAAGAGGGCGAAGCGCTCCCGTGCCTGCTGCGCAATGCGCACGCCGGCGAGGAGCAGTGCGATGAAGGCCCCGAGCACCACCAGAACGCCCACCAGCCCGAGCTCCTCGGCCACCATCGAGAGGATGAAGTCCGTATGGGCCTCGGGCAGGTAGAAGAGCTTCTGTTTGCCCGCGCCGAGGCCCGTGCCGAAGAGCCCTCCGCGCCCGAAGGCCACGAACGACTGCACGAGCTGGAATCCCTCCGCCTGGGAGCGGTCCCAGGGCGAGAGGAAGCCGATCACGCGCCGCAGCGCATAGGGATTCAGCGAGACGTAGGTGACCAGGCCGAGGAGGCCCAGCATCCCCGGGAGCACGAAGAGGCGCAGCGGCGCGCCGGCCAGCAGAATGAGACAGGCGGTGAGAGAGAGGATCACGACGGCGCTGCCCATATCGGGCTGCTCGAGCAGCAGCGCGGCGGGGAGGAGAGCCAGGCCGAGCGGCATCAGCAGCGACTTCGCCTCGAACGCAGAGCGCCCGGCGCGGCGCGCCAGCTCGGAGGCCACGGCGAGAATCGTCGCCAGCTTCGCGAACTCTGCCGGCTGGAAGCCGCCGATTCCCGGGAGCATGAGCCAGCGCTGCGCGCCGTTGACGCGTGTGCCGACCACGAGCGTCGCCGCCAGCAGGAGAACGCAGAGCAGCCAGAAGGGCAGGACGAAGCGGCGCACGCGGGCCAGCGGCAGCCGAAACAGGAGCAGCCCGAGCACGAGGCCTGCGGCGACGCCCCCGAGATGCCGGACGAGATAGGGCGGGAGCAGACTGTCGGGCGCGAAGTGGGCCGTCGTGCTGTAGACCATCACGATTCCGATGCACGAGAGCAGGGCCACGGCCGTCATGACGGCAGCGTCGACGGGTGCGCGCAGCGCCTCGCCGGCCGGCGGAGCGCTGGCGCGTGCGGCGACGCGGGGATCGATGCGGCCACGGTCGCGGGCCGCGGCCGGCTCCGCCTCTCCGGGCAGGACCGTCGGACCGAGGCCAACGGGAGAACGCGCGCTCATCCTCGGCTCACCTCCGGAAGAGCCTCGACGGCAGCGCGGAAGCGCTCGCCCCGGTGCTCGTAGCTCCTGAACTGGTCGAAGCTGGCGCAGGCGGGCGACAGCAGCACCACGTCGCCCGGACGCGCCAGCTCGCTCGCGAGCGCGACGGCGCGTTCCAGATCGCCGGCCTCGTGCAGCGGCACGCTCCCGGCCAGCGCCACGGCGAGCTTCGGCGCCGCTTGGCCGATGAGGATGGCCGCCCGGGCGCGCTCCTCGAGCACGGGAGCGAGCGGGCGGAAGTCGAGATCCTTGTCCTTGCCCCCCGCGATCCACACGATGGGCGCCTCGAAGCTCTCGAGCGATCGGAGCGCGGCTCCGACGTTCGTGCCCTTGGAGTCGTTCACCCAGGTGACGCCGGCGCGCCGGCGGACGATCTCCGTGCGGTGCGGAAGACCCCGGAAGTCGCCGATCGCGCGCGCGGCGCGCTGCGGATCGGCGCCAGCAGCAAAGGCTGCGAGCAGGGCCGCGAGCAGGTTCTCGCGATTGTGGACCCCCGGCAGGGCGAAGCCCTCGAGCGGGATCCGAATCGTCTGCTCCCCGTCGCGCAGCAGGATGGACCCGGCGTCGAGGCAGGCGCCGTCTGCGATGGCCTCACGCTGGGAGAAGAGACGCACCCGGCCGCGCACCCGGGACGCAAGAGCCCGCGTGGCAGGGTCGTCCGCCGAGAGCACGGCCGTATCGCCCGCGCCGAGGTTCGCCAAAATGCGCGCCTTGGCGGCGACGTAGCCTGCGAAGCTCCCGTGCCGGACGA
>CAYOIG010000280.1:0-12402 GCA_964403915.1 uncultured Myxococcaceae bacterium | reverse complement strand
CTGCTCACCGAAGCCCCCGAGGCCCTGCGCCGGCCCATCGGCCACACGAACTTCCCGTGGGCCGAGATTCCGTTCTCCTTCCGCAACGAGTGCCCGGCGAACCTTTGCGATCTACTCGAGAGACGCATGCGAATGGCGCTCTTCGCCGCCGGCCAGGGCCTTCCCGAGATCGAGCAGATCGCGCGCGTGGCGGCCGAGGCCGCGGGCTGGGATGCCGAGCGCACCCGCTCCGAGGCGGCGGCCTACGCGGCAGCCGTGCGCCGCCGCTACCAGATCGTCGCGCCCGCTGCGGCAATGCCGGTTGCGCGGGCGCTGCGGGCGAGCGCGGCGTAGGGCCTCAGCGCTCCGGGATCGCCAGCAGCGCGCGGCCGGCCTGACGCAGCACGCGTTCGGTGGTGCTGCCGCGCAGCGCATCGAGAAAGCCCTCGTGCCCTCGCGTGGTCATCACGACGAGATCGGCATCGAGCTCGCGCGCGGCGGCAGCGATGGCCTCCGGCACCGGGCCCGCGGCGACGCGCCGCACGCTGCGCGCCTCGGCGGCCTGCGGAACGTGGAGGGGCGGAAACGCATCTTCCGGACCGACATGAAGGAGTGTCATCTGCGGCTCGGCGCCGAGCGCGCGCGAGAGACGGTCTGCGAGAGAGAGTGCGACCTGCGGCCGGGGCGAGTGATCGACGGGGATCAGCACCCGGCGTAGGCGCACCGTCCCGTCCTCCGCGGAGACGAAGCCGCGGGCGCCCGGCGGAAGGAAGAGCGTGGGGCTGTGCGCCTCGCGGGTCACGGGCTCGGCGACCGACGGCGAGCGCCAGCGCCCGAGCCGGTCGCCCGCATGGGAGGCCAGCACGATGAGATCGGCCGGGTCTTCGCGCAGGTAGGCCGCGATGGCCTGCACGGGGTCGCCGGTGGGCGCCCGGACCTTCTCGACGTCCACGCCCAGATCGAGCACGGCATCGCGCGGACTTCCGGCGGGCAGCAGGCCCCAGCGGTGCAGCGTCTCGCGTACGGCCGGAAAATCGCTCCAGCGCACGTCGCCACCGTCCTGGTCCACGTGGAAGAGCGTGAGCGCGGCCCGGGCGCGCAGCGCAATCCGCAGCGCATGGGCGAACGCAAGGTCGCTGGCCTTCGAGAAGTCGGTGGGATGGAAGACGTGGGCGATGAGAGAATCGAGCCCGGGCGCGGGATGGCTCAAGATCGGCTCCTGCGGCAGTTGGCACGTAGGATGGGCGGCGCGCGGCCGCGGCGCCATGCCGGGGCCAGCGGGCCGCCCGCGGGCCGCTGTATGCTGCGCGCCCATGAGCGGCCGCACCCTCGTCGTGCTCAATCCGAAGAGCAGGAATGGCGCGACGGGAAGGCGCTGGCAGGCGATCGAGGCGCGCGTTCGCGCCGTGCTGGGGCCGATCGAGGTCGAGCCCACGCGGGGGCCGCGGGATGCGGAGCGCATCGCGAGCGAGGGAGCGCGCGGCGGCGCGCGGCGAATCCTCGTGGCCGGCGGCGACGGCACCACGGGCGAGGTGGTGACGGGACTGCTCGGCGCGGGCCTCGCCGGCGCCTGCGAGATCGGGCTGCTGCCGCTCGGCACGGGCGGCGATCTCGCGCGCGGTCTCGGCGTGCCGCGCGACATCGATGCGGCGCTGGCGCGCATCGCGGCGGGCAAGGCGCGGCGCGTCGACGCCGCCCGGGCGGAGTACACCGCCCCCGGCGGCGAGCGGCAGCGTGTCGCCTTTCTCAACGTGGCGAGCCTCGGCATGAGCGGCCTCGTGACGCGGCTCGTGAACGAGACGCCGAAGACGCTCGGCGGCCGCGTCTCGTTTCTCGCCGGCACGCTGCGCGCCCTCGCGCGCTGGCGCAGCCAGCCCGTGACGCTGCGCCTCGACGGCACGCTCGTCCACGAGGGTAAGCTCCACCTCGCGACCGCCGCCAACGGGCAGTACTTCGGCGGCGGTATGCGCGTGGCAGCGCGCGCACAGATCGACGATGGATTGCTCGACGTGGTGATCATCCCCGACGTCCCGAAAGCCACGCTGCTGCGACGCCTGCCCCTGCTCTACAGCGGTGCGCACCTCGACCTGCCGGACGTACGCTGTCTGCGTGGACGGAGGCTCGAGGCCGAGGCCGCACCCGGGAGCGTGTGGACCGAGATCGATGGCGAGCCCCTCGGCATGCTGCCGGCGAGCTACGAGATCGTTCCCGGCGCCGTGACGCTGGTCGGCGTGTGAGCCTTTGCGAGGGCGTGCGCCGCGCCGCCGCCGAGGTCTCGCGCCGGGCGCACTCCGTGCGCATCGACGACGCACGCCTCGAAGCTCTGGCGGCGCGGCTCTCGAGCGAGGCGCCGCCGACACCGGACTACGACACCGCGCACCACCATCGCGGCTCTCCTCTCTCGACCCTCGCCTTCAACCTGACGCTCGACAGCATCAACTTCGGCTCCGGATATTTCCCCTGGCTGCGCAAGCCAGAGGGGCTCTCCGGCTACTTCACCGTGGCGACCGGCCTCGCGCGACGCTTCGACGCACAGGGACCGTGGAGCGCAGCCGCACTGTGCGCCCTCGAGGCGCGCGAGCTGGCGAGCCTTCTCGGCCAGGACCTCGCCACCGCCGAGGTGCGCGAGCTGATGGGCCTCTTCGCCGAGGCGCTGCGCGATCTCGGCGCATGGCTCGGCACCCGTTTCGGAGGCCGCTTCGAGGGCCCGGTGGAGGAGGCCGGCGGCAGCGCGGAGCGGCTGGCGGAGCTGCTCGCCGAGATGCCCTTCTACCGGGACATCGAACGCTACGAAGACCTGGACGTTCCCTTCTACAAGCGCGCACAGATCGTGCCCTCCGATCTCGCCCTCGCGTTTGGCGGCCAGGGCTTCGGACGCTTCCACGATCTCGAGCGCCTCACGATCTTCGCCGACAACCTCGTGCCGCACGTCTTGCGCTGCGAGGGCGTGCTCGTCTACGCGCCGGAGCTGCTGGCTCGCATCGAGGCCGAGGAGACGATCCCCCTCGGTTCCCCCGAAGAGGTCGAGATCCGCGCCGGAGGCGTGCACGCGGTCGAGCGGCTCGTGGTCGCGATCCGCGCCCGAGGCGGCTCCACCTGTGCGCGCGCGCTCGATCAGATTCTCTGGACGCGCGGCCAGGCGCCGCGTTTCAAGGCCCATCCTCGCCACCGCACGCGAACGGTCTTCTACTGACCGTGGGTCGCCGGCCGGGCCGGCTCACTCGCCGCCCGCGGCGGTCGGCTGATCGTGCTCGTCCTCGATCTCGCCCACCACTTCCTCGAGCACGTCTTCGAGGGTCACGAGACCGACCACCTTGCCGTCCTTCTGGTGCACGACCCCCATGTGACGGCGACCGCGGCGAAAGCGCCGGAGCGCATCCACGACGGGCACGTCCGGCAGGAACCACACGGCCGGCCGGATCGCGTCCTCCAGCACCACGAGGCGAGACTTCGCGTAGAGATGGAAGAGATCCTTGGTGTGGAGGATGCCGACGATGCGATCGAGCGTGCCGTCGTAGACGGGAAGCCGCGTGTAGCCCTCTTCGCGCAGCCGGTCGAGAACGTCATCGGGGCTCATGTGCCGCTCGATCGCCGCCATGCGATCGCGCGGCACCATGACGTCGCGCACGCGCACCCGCGAGAGCCGGAAGACCTGGCCGATGATGCGGCCGGTGTCGGGGCGGATCGCGCCGGCCTCCTGCGATTCCGAGACGAGGAGCGACAGCTCTTCGGGAGAATGGATGCGCTCGGCCTCGCCGGCCCGCGCGACGCCGACCATGCGCAGCAGACCGTTCGCCGTGCCGTTCATCATCCACAACACCGGCCGGAAGACCGAGCCGAAGACCAGGAGCGGGCGAGCGCAGAGAAGCGCGAGATCGCCCGGCCGATCGAGGGCCAGGGCCTTCGGCACGAGCTCGCCGAGCACCACGTGCAGGAACGTGACGATGGCGAACGACAGGGCGAGCGCAGCCGAGTGGACCGTGACGAAGCTCGCGGCGCCCATGCTCTCGAGCCGCGGCTCCAGCAGCGTTGCGATCGCCGGCTCGCCGAGAAAACCGAGGCCGATGCTCGTGAGCGTGATGCCGAGCTGGGTGGCCGCGATGCTGTCGTCGAGACTCTCGATCGCCCGCACCGCCGACGACGCGCCGCGGCGACCTTCACGCTCCCAGAGCCGGAGCTGGCTGCGGCGCACCGCCACCAGCGCAAACTCCGTGGCCACGAAGTAGGCGTTCACGAGGAGCACGACGAGCACCGCTGCGAGCGCGACCGAGTTCCATTGCACGTGCCAGGCCGGCAGCCACCTGGGAATCGCCTCGAGCAGACCGTCCACGCCCTAGATCCCCTTCCGCCCGAGAGCGAGACGCCCCGCAGGATCGTCGTCGAGCCGCCAGACCACCTGGCCGACGCTCACGGGGAGGGATTGTAGACTGGCGCGCGTGAACGAGCCGACCTTCGCCCCGGAGATCTCGCTTCTCGGCTGGAAGGCGGCTGGGCCAGGCGCGTTACGGCTCGACCTCGGCCGCGGCGCCACCTGCGAGCTGGCGATCGCGCGCGACGGCGCCGTGCGGCTGCGCGCCGCGGCGGGCGGCGTGCTGCCGGCGGATCTTTCCGAGGCCGTGGGGCGCGAGCCCTGGCGCCCGTCGAGCGCCGAGCCCTATGCCGGTGACGACGGCCGGGTCGTGCTGCGCTTCGAAGGCCCCGAGGGCCAGGCGACGCTCGAGGTCGGCGGCGACCCGCTCGTCTTTCGCGTGCGCGAGCGCGACGGCACCCCCGTGGCGACGCTCTCGGGCATGGGCTTCGCGCCGGGTGGCGCGGCCCGGATCGCGTTCGAGACCAGCGCCGATGAGCGCTTCTTCGGCTTCGGAGAGAAGTCCGGCAGCCTCGACAAGCGTGGCCGCGTGCTCCGCATGCGGAGCCAGGATGCGAACCTGCGCGTCGACGCCGACCCGCTCTACGCCTCCATCCCGTTCTTTCTCTCGCTGCGCCCCGAAGCGGGGCGCTCGCGGGCGCTCGGCGTCCTGCTCGACGCCTTCGCACCCTCCCGCTTCGACGTGGCGAAGACCGACCCCGATCGCGTGTGGCTGGAGAGCTCGGCCGGCGGCCTCGACGTGACGCTCTTCCCGGGCCCGCGCCCGGCGGACGTTCTGCGCCGCTTCACGGCGCGCGTCGGTCGCACGCCGCTCCCGCCGCGCTGGGCCCTCGGCCACCACCAGTCGCGCTGGTCCTACGCCAGCGAGCGCGAGGTGCGAAGGCTCGCGCGCGAGATCCGTCGCCGCGGCATCCCGACGGACGTCATCCATCTCGACATCGACTACATGCACGGCTTTCGCGTCTTCACCTGGGATGCCCGCCGATTCCCGAACCCGGCGCGTCTGCTGCGCGACCTCGCGGCGGACGGCTTCCGGGTGGTGACGATCGTCGATCCGGGCGTGAAGGTCGACCGGGAATACTCCGTCTTCCGGGACGGCCGCGCCCGAGATGTCTTCTGCCGCAACGCCGACGGCTCGCCCTACACGCTGCTCGTGTGGCCGAAGCAGTCGATGCTCCCCGACTTCAACCGTCCCGAGGTGCGCTCCTGGTGGGGCGAGCAGCACCGGCCGCTGCTCGACGCCGGGGTGGCCGGCATCTGGAACGACATGAACGAGCCGGCGGGCTGGCAGGCCGAGGTGCGAATCGGCCGCATGATCCTGCCGCGAAAGCCGCAGGACATGTCGCGCGTGGTGCAGGCCGACCCGGCCGATCCCGAGCGGCGCGTGCCCCACGAGAGCGTGCGCAACCTCTACGCACTGCAGGAGTGCCGCGCCACACGGGCCATTCTCGAGACGGCACGTCCCGAGCAGCGCGCCTTCGTGCTCTCGCGCTCGGGGCACGCCGGCATCCAGCGCTTTGCCGCGCTCTGGACCGGCGACAACGCGAGCCGCTGGCCCCATCTGCGCGAGTCGCTCCCGATGCTGATGAATCTGTCGCTCTCCGGTGTCGCCTTCTGTGGCGCCGACATCGGCGGCTTCGCCTGGAGCTGCACCCCCGAGCTGTATGCGCGCTGGATCCAGATCGGCGCTCTCTACCCCTTCGCACGCACGCACAGCATGCTGCACGTGCGCCGACAGGAGCCGTGGCGCTTCGGCAAGCGCGTCGAAGCCATTGCGAAGGCGGCGCTCGCGCTGCGCATGCGCCTGCTGCCCTATCTCGAGAGCCTGTTCCGGGAGTCCGAGGCCAGCGGCGCGCCCGTCTGGCGGCCTCTCTTCTACGAGTTTCCGGACGATCCCGCGGCGGCCGACATCGAGGACGAGGTGATGGTCGGCCCCGCGCTGCTGGCCGCGCCCGTGCTCCGCCGCGGTGCGCGCGAGCGCGCGGTCTACCTGCCGGCGGGCCTCTGGACGTCGCTCGAGGATGGCGCGCGCTTCGCCGGCCCGGCGACCGTTCGGGTGGCTGCGCCGCTGGAGCGTATGCCGCTCTTCGTGCGAGGCGGCAGCGTGCTGCCGACGCGAACGCCCGTGCTGCATGCGGGCGAGACGCCCGCCGAGCCGCTCATCCTCGAGGTCTTCACGGGCGCCGACGCCGAACTCGCGCTGGTCGAGGACGACGGAGAATCGACGGACTACCGGCGCGGCGTGGTCGCGCAGACGGCGATCCGGCTCTTCCACCGCGCAGGCGGCCGCCTTCGCCTCGAGCTCGGCGTCCGGCAGGGCTCCTTCGCCGTGCCCCCGCGCACCCTCCGCATCGTCTTCCACGGCGCGCTGCCACCCCGCGCGGTGCTGCTCGACGCGCGGCCGATCCCGGAGCGCGGCGAGGCGCCCGGCTTCGCCGTTCGAGAGGGCAGGATCCACGTCTTGCTGGAGGACGACGGCCGCGCCCACGCGCTCGAGCTCGATCCCGCGCCCTGAGCGCTGGCGAGGGCTTCGGGACGCCAGCCGTCCGTGAGGTAAGCTGGAGCGACTCCCGCGGGCCTTCGGCCCCGCACCCCGAAGGAGCCCCCCATGCGGCCCCGCGATCTCTTCCTGCTTCCGGCCCTCGGTCTGCTCGGTCTCGGCACCGGCCAATGCCTGGACCCCCAGCTCGAGTCGCTCGAGCTGAGCACGCCTGGCTACCGGCAGCCGCAGACGCCGGGCTCCGGGCTTCCCGGCGAGATGGCAACGCCGGCCAAGGCCGCTGCGCTCCTCGGGCCGTCTCCCGACCTCAACCAGGTTTCCTACCTGCGGACGCGGCTTGCAGATGCCATCGCCCCGCCGAGAGCCATCCTCATCGTCGTCCCGGGCTTTCTCGGCAGTGCGGCCACCTTCGCGCCGATGGCCGAGCAGCTCGTACGCAGCATGAACGGTCTGCTCGAGGTCTGGGCCGTCGATCGCCGTCCGAACCAGCTCGAAGACCGGCTGGGTGGCGACTACGCGGCGGCGCGCGGCGCACAGGGGGACGTCTCCGGCATTGCCGAGGGCATGCAGTTCTACTTCCCGGATCAGGACAGCGCACCGCTCGCCGGCATCGGCGGCGCGGCCGGGCCCGAAGACCGGGATCTGAACGGCAACGGCCTCATCGATCCGCCGTTCCAGATCGAAGATGCCTTCGGCGTCTCTCGAAGCTGGATCAAGATGGATCAGGACGACATGCGCTACGCCGCATACTGGGGCATCGACACCTACGTGCGCGACTGGAAGATCCTCGTCGATGCCGCGCGCGCCATCGTCGGCCCGCAGGGCCTCGTGCTCTTCGGCGGTCACTCGGCCGGAACGGGATTCGCGGGCATCTTCGCCGCCTACGATTTCGATCCGACCGCGGGCGTCGACGCCGCGTACCAGAAGATCGACGGGCTGCTGCTGCTCGAAGGCGGAGGGCCCGGCGCGCCGTCGGCGAGCCGCCCGAACAAGAGCGACTATCTCACGCAGGTGGCGGCCCTCGCAGCGCCGGGCGGCCCGCAGGTCTACCTGCAGAGCTTCCAGGGCATCGACGTGCCGTCCCTCGGCGCGGCCGCCATGGTGCAGGGCGTGGCGGCCCTCTACGACCCGACCTCTCCGGCGCTCGCCCAGCGCACGCCCGTCTTCGGCGGGCCTCCGATCAGCGTCCTGCTGCAGGCGCCGCTCTCGAACGAGGCGGCGATCGGTGCCTTCATCGACGACGACTTCTCGTCCTTCGGCGCCTTCCGGGCCTCGGTCGGCTTCACGGACAATGGCTCCAACCTGTGGATTGCAACACCGGACGGTGACGGCTTCTACTTCATGGGCAACGCCACCGGCGGCGGCGTGCGTCACTGGAAGAACATCGACGATCCGACGATCCCGACCTGCCCGCCGAACGTCTTCAACGTGAGCCCCGGCTGCGGCCTCCCCGACAATGGCCCGCAGGCGTCGGTGCCCCCGAGCGTCTGGGGCCAGGAGCGCGAGGTCACCGACATCCGGGACCTCGAGCGCGTGCAGTTCTCGAATGGAAACTTCGCCGAGTGGTACTACCTCGCGGGCCGCGTGAGCCTCGATCAGCTCTTCGGCCGCGATTCGTCCTCGCTCGGCGACGAGAGCCTGCTCGCCGTGACGCAGAACGCCAACATGGACCGTCCCGTCCTGGCGATCGGCGGCTCGAACGGTCTCACGCCGCTGCCCTCGAGCTGGAACAGCTACTTCGGCTCGATCGCGACGCCCGCTGCGGACAAGAAGATCGCGATCGTCGAGGGCTACGCCCATCTCGACCTGCTGACCGCAAAGGAGAACGACGCGGTCCCGATCATGAAGGACTGGATCGTCGATCTCTTCGTGCGCAAGCTCCAGCCGTAGCGTCGCCTGCCATCCGCCGGGCCGTCTGGTAGCCTTGGCCCATGGGCGGCTGGTTCATCCTCTCGGCGATCGGGCGCGACAGGCCGGGCCTCGTGGCCGACCTGGCGCAGCTCATCTACGACTGCGACGCCAACCTCGAAGACTCGCGCATGACGATCCTCGGCACGGAGTTCGCAGTGATCCTGCTCTGCTCCTCCAGCGCGCGGAATGCGGGCGATCGGCTGGGAGCGGGCGCGAAGCGGCTCGAGCGCGATCAGGGCCTCACGATCCTGCTGCGCGAGGTCTCGGAGGGGCCGCGCCCCGCCGTGCCCGCGCCGGGCTCCGTGCTGCACCGGCTGACCGTAGCGGGCGAGGACCGCGCGGGGATCGTGGCGGGCGTCTGCCGCACGCTGGCCGAGCGCGGCGTCAACATCGCCGACCTCTCGACGCGCAGCCTGCCGGGCCCCGGCGGCTCTCCGCACTACCAGATGACGATGGCCATCGAGGTGCCCGAACGCCTCGACGCGGCCGATCTGCGCCGCGCGCTCGACGAGGTCGCGAACCGGCTCGTGATCGATCTCGCGCTCGAGCGGCTCTGATCGCGGCGTGGGCTAGACCAGCCCCTGCCAGCGATTCGGGAGCGGCCTCTCCAGCACCTCGAAGAAGATCTCGAGGAAGCGGTACGTGAGCCCCCAGACGACGTGTCGTTCGGGATCGCCAACGACGATCCCGGGATAGCGGGCGTCGCCGGCCAGCGGATAGGCGTAATCGACGTGGCGTTCCGGGTCTGCGAGCGCCGACACGGGCACCCAGAGCGCGCACTCCACTTCGGGGCTCGGCGCGATCGGCGCGGGCTCGTGCACGTGGTAGACGAAGGCCGAGATCACGAGCCCCACCGGACGCCCCGCATGGCGGCCCTGGAGATCGTCGAGGCGGCCGAGGAGCTCGGCCTTCGCGAGGTCGATGCCGACCTCCTCGAAGGTCTCGCGCTCGGCAGCGTGCTGCAGACTCTCGTCGGCAGATTCGACCCGCCCGCCCGGAAACGCCATGTGACCCGACCACGGATCTCCCTCACGGCGCGCCCGTTCGATCAGCAGCACCTCGGGCGAAGGCACCGCCTCCCGCAGCAGCATCGCCACGGCCGCCTGGCTCCCCCCCGTCTCGGGAAGCAGGTGCGGCGCGTAGCCCGCGAGGGCGAGCCGAGCGCGAGAGAGATCGACCACGCCGCGCAGGATAGCTCCGCGGGCCGAGGCCACGTGCACGTCGCGTCGATCCACCGCAGGCGTTAGGTTAGGCGGGTGCCCCTCCAGCAGGCGCCGGCCCGCGAAGCGCAACGCATCCTCGATCTCGCCCATCGGGACAGTGCCGCCGCGCGCGAGATCCTGCGCGCCCTGCCGGTCGAGGAGCAGGTATCGCTCGTCTGCGAGCTTCCGGTGGCTGCCCGCGCACGACTTCTCGGCCTGCTCCCGGCGCTCGACGCAGTGATCCCCGCCCTGCCGGAGGCGGAGCTCTGCTTCACCGCGAAGGCGATCGGCCTCGCCGATGCGGGCTGGCTGCTCGAGCATGCCACGAGCGAGCAGCTCCAGGCCTGCGTCGATCTCGACGTCTGGCGCGATCACGTGCTCGATCCTGCCGCGCTCGCCGACTGGTTCGAGGCGCTCGACGACGCCGGCGAAGAGACCCTCGTGCGTGGCGCACGCGAGCTCGACACCGAGCTGCTCTACCTCTACCTGCGAAGCCGGATCACGGCACAGCTCAAGCCCAACGAAGACGGCTGGGAAGCCGAGGTCGGGGCACAGACGCTGGAGGGCCAGTTCTACTTCCGTCCGCTCAGCGACGGTGACGACGTCGCAGTGATCTCGCGCCTGCTGCGCAAGCTGTTCGAGGACGACTACTGGCTCTACTTCCGGATGCTGCAGGCACTGACCTGGGAGGATCCGCTCGAGAACGAGGAGCAGGCGCTGCACTGGCGCAGCGGCCGGCTCCAGGATCTCGGCTTTCCACCCTGGGAGGAGGCCATGCGGATCTACGGCTTCCTTCGTCCCGAGCAGCGCGTCGCGCTTCCCGCCGGCGCGCACCCACTGGCCGCCGAGGCCTGGCATCTCCCGATCGCGATGCCGCGGCTGCCGGTCGGGATCGACGCGCGCCATCTCGTGCTGCGCGCGGCCGCTACGCTCGACGACGAGGAACGCAGAGCTTTCTTCTTCAGCTTCATCGCGCTCTCCAACCAGGTGGCCGTCGCGGATCGCATGCCCCTCGGCGATGTGGAGTCGACACCGAGGGCCATCGAGAAGGCCGCGGCACTCTCGAGCCGCGGGCTCGAGCTGCTGGCGAAGCACCACCACACGGATGCCGTCTCGATGCTTCGCCAGGTGCCGGTCGCGCGGCTGTTTCGCGTTGGCGCGAGTCTCGAGCGCGAAGAGCGCCGGTCGGCAGGCTCGGTCGGATGAACGGAAAAGGGCCCGCGCGCTCGCGCGCGCGGGCCCTTGGTACCTTCGTGGCAGCGGTCTAGAGATCCACCGCCTTCAGCGTCTTGCGCTTGTTGCCAACCGCGCGCCCTTCGGCCGATGCGATCATCGCGCGCACGGCCTTGTCGAGAGCGCCGTAGAACTCGCTACCAACGTTGCACTTCTTCGCCGCGGCCTTCGTGCGCGACTTCGAGATGATGAGCTCGCCGCCCGACGCCTTCCCGGCCTTCTTCGGAGCGGATGCCTTCTTCTTGGCTGCCATGTGTTTTCCCCTGTTCAGCGTTTGGGTCGCGAGCATCGCGCCTTTCGGCTCCCTGCGGCTCGCGAGGGCGCATCATAGGCGCTTCGTGTGCGGAGGAAAAGCGGAAAACGGCTCATTTCGACCCCGGGAGGGGCGAAAGGAGGCCCATGGACGCCGGCCCGGCTGGTATGCTGGCCTCGACTCGCATACGAGGCGTCCATGTCCGACCTTCTGCACCAGCCCCTCTCCCTCACACGCGCGCAGCTTCGCGAGCGGGCGCTCTCTCCCGTCGAGCTGATGAAGGCCACCCTCGCGCGCATCGACGACGTGAACGCGAAGCTGAACGCCTTCGTGGCGCTGCGGGATCGCGACACGCTGCTGGCCGAGGCCCGGGCTTCGGAGGCGCGTCTCGCGCGAGGGGAGGGCCGGCCGCTCGAGGGAGTGCCCCTCGGCGTGAAGGACCTGGAGGACGTTGCGGGGCTCGTCACGACCCACGGCTCTCTCCCCTTCAAGGACCACGTGGCGGCGCACGACTCGATCCAGGTGGAACGCCTCGAAGCAGCCGGCGCCATCGTGATCGGCAAGACCAACGCCCCCGAGTTCGGCTACACCGCGATCACCAAGAACCTCATCTTCGGCACCACGCGCAACCCGTGGGATCTCGAGCGCACTCCGGGCGGCTCGAGTGGTGGCTCCTCGGCCGCCATCGCAGGGGGGCTCGTGCCCCTCGTGACGGCGAGCGACGGCGGCGGCTCCGTTCGCCTCCCTGCCACGTTCACGGGCTGCTTCGGCCTCAAGCCGAGCCACGGGCGCATCCCGCACGGCCCCGACGACTTCTGGGTCACCGTCGACACGGCGACCCACGGGCCGCTGACGCGCAGCGTCCTCGACGCTGCGATCCATCTCGACGCCGTCTGCGGCGCCCATCCTCTCGATCCGCAGTCGCTTCCGCATCCGGGCTTCTCCTACGAGGAGA
>CAYOIG010000279.1:0-8031 GCA_964403915.1 uncultured Myxococcaceae bacterium | reverse complement strand
CCTCCTCGACGAGCACGGCGAGCCCGAGTACGGCGTTCTCGCACCGGGCAACGTCGGCCACTCGGTACGCTGGATTGCGGAGAGGCCGACGACGATCGACGGATTCTGGGGCTACACAGGCCGCGAAAACTTCGAAACCGGACAGCGTTTCTTCTTCGGATCGCAGAACGAGGCCGAGGCCGTCGCGCTCGCAGAGCGGCTGCGAAGCCCGTTCGTGTTGACCGCGGCAGCCGCCGAGCTCACGAACGAGACGATGCTCGGGCGATTGCATCTCTCCGACGGGCGGCAGACCCCCGACGCGCCGAGCCTCGCGCGCTTCCGTCTCGTGACGGAAGGCCCGCGGGGAGGGCGCCCGCTCACCGATGCGCTGGGGATACCGCGCACCGCCGACACCGTTGCGTACAAGCTCTACGAGATCGTACCCGGAGCCGTGCTCGAGGCGCGGGCGGAGCCGGGCACCCCGGTGGTGGCGGGCGTAACCATCCGCACCCCGGTCGGCCGCCTCTTCCGCTACGAGGCCCGCGCCAGCGCCGATTCGCACGGCGTCGCACGAATTCGCGTTCCCTACGCCACGAACTCGCGCCTTCCGGCGCGGCCCACGGGCGACTTCGTCGTCCGCGGCGGGGCCAGCGAGCAGGCGGTCGCGGTATCGGAGGACGACGTCCGCGGCGGCCGTACGATCCGGGTGCCGTAGCCGCGCAGAGCGCGCGGCACCGAGCTCCCGGCGGCAGGTTGCCTCACCAGAGGCCGCCCGATCGCAGACTGCCGGTTCGTGCACGCGGCCCGGGTCGAACGCTCCCGCGCGCAGCGACCGTTCAGCGGGCCGCGTCCGCGACCGCGAGCAGCGGAGACGGCCGGCCGGTCGACATCACCCAGAGCTGGTGCACGGCGCGCGTGGCGCCCACGTGGAGCAGGCGGCGTGCGGCGGGCGTATCGGGATAGTCGGCCGCGTTCACCTCCACGAGCACGACGTAGTCGAACTCGAGGCCCTTGGCCTGCTGCACCTCCGTCACCTCGACACCCGGCGAGAAGGTGAAGTCCTGCTCCGCCACGCGGCGCAGGCGCTGCACCTCGCTCTCGGCGAGACCGCGGTGGTAGAGCAGGCTCGCCGCCGGCGACGGCGTCAACACCGCCACCGAGGCGAGGGGCTCCTCGCTCGCGAGCGCGCGCAGCGCATCGGCGAGGTGCGCCACGCAGGCTCCCGCGTCGGTGAACTCGAAGCACTCGACCGGCGGGCCCCGGCGTGTCGTGACCGGCGGCTCCGCCTCTTCGCGCAGCGGCCCGAGCAGCCCGTGGGCGAAGGCCACGATTTCGCGGGAGGAGCGGTAGCTCACCGAGAGGGTCTCGAGGGAGATTCCCGAGAGGCCGAGGTGGCCGAGGAACTCGCTCCACGAGGAGAAGCCGGCCTCCTGCATCACGTGCTGCTGTGTATCCCCGGCGAGCGTCAGGCTCTGGTGCTCGTCGAGGCAGTCGATCAGCACGCGCACCTCGACGGGCGAGAGATCCTGCACCTCGTCGATGGCCACGTGCCGGTAGCGCAGCGGCCGGCCGCCCTTGCCCGGAAGCGCCCCTACGCGGAGCTGCCAGGCCCGCAGCAGGAGCGCGTCGTCCTCTGCGTCGAGAGCGACCTCGATCGAGGCGTCGCCGCCGAGAAAGGCCGTCAGCTCCTCGTGCCGCGCGCGACTCCAGGCGGCGACGGTGGCGAGCTCGGATTCGCGGAAGGCGCCCGGGGCGCGCCGCTCGACGAGCTTCGAGAGTGCGTCGGCGCGGCAGAGCACGCTCGTCCAGTCGTCGAGCACCTGCGCCGCCGTCTTCGGGCCGGGCACCTGCTGCACCTGCTCCGCCAGCGCCGACAGCAGAATCGGGTGGAGCTTGAACCGCTGCACGACGCTCGGCGTGTCGTAGCGCGTCTGCCGCGGAAGGCGCGGGAAGAGCAGGGCCCTGTGCTCGGCTGCCCAGTCTTCGAACGTGCGTGCCCGCACGCGCGTGATGCCGAGCGCGGGAAGAACGTGCGAGACGTAGCTGCGAAGCCCGCCCGAGAGCACGACGAAGAGCGTACGGTCGGAGTCGACGACGGGGTCGTCGTAGGCGAGGTACGCGATGCGGTGCAGCGCGACGGTGGTCTTGCCGGAGCCGGCGGCGCCGCGGATGACGAGGAAGCCCGACGAGGGCCGCGTGATGAGGCCGAACTGGGCCGGATCCAGCAGCCCTGCCAGCTCCGGCAGCCGCTTGTCGGCCCGCCGCCGCGAGCCCTCGAGATCGGTCCCGAGCCGGCGCCCCGCCGCCTCGCCCACCGCGTGGGCGCGCAGGGCCGCACCCTGGCCGCCGCCGAGGCGGGCGCTCTCGCGCGCGAGATGCTGCCAGCCGCTCTCCAGCTTCGCATTCGCGAGAAAGACCCCTTCGGGAGCGTCCACGCGCTCGAGACGACCGTGCCGGATCGTCACCGCCCGGCGCGCCGTCACCTCGCCGATGCGCGTTCTTCCGGCCACCTCTTCCTCGTACTCGTCGCCCTGCCCGTAGCGGTAGTAGAGCTTCGAGATCGGGGCATTGCGCCAGTCGACGATGCGCACACCGCGCTCGATGAAGGTGGCGCGCCCGAGACACAGGTCGCGCTCGGCGCCATTTTCGCGCAGGCGAAGGTGTGCGAAGTAGGGCGAGTCGGGCTCGACGCTCGGACCGCTTCGGCCCTCGCGAAGCTGGCGCAAGAGGGCCGTGCCCTGCTCGTATTGCTGATGGATGGCGCCGGCGTCCTTGCTCTCGGAGCCCTCGACCAGCAGCTCCCGCAGGCGGGTCAGCTCCTTGACCAGGCTCGCCTCGCCGGAATCCCCGACGGGCAGCGGATCGTCGAGGAGCTCGCGCACCCGCGCCAGCAGCGCCAGCTCCTCCTGGACGATGGCGTCCGTCATGCCCATCTCACCCCATGTCTCGAGCCCCCGGGGCACCGTCGGTGGAATCGATTCCGCGCCGACCCGGGTCGGATAGTTTTAGCAGGCCGGCGGGGTGCGGCGGGAAGGAAAACGCGGCGCCCGTGCCGAAACCCGGCGAGCCCTCCGCGTCCCCGCCGACCGCGCCGCGTGCGTGATCAGGGCTTCATCCCCTCGAGCGCGTGGCGATACTTCTCGCAGGCGTCGTCGTCATCGAGGCGCGGCGTGAGCCACAGGTAGTCGAAGAGCGCACCGGTCGGCGCGGGCGCCGCGCTTCCGTCTGGAACGGGATCGTGCGCGTACGCCGGCGCCTCGTCGCGGCCGGGGATCACCTCGAGGATCGCGACGCTCAGCATCCGCGCGTCGGGCTCCTGCTCGAGCAGGCGCGCCGGGACGGCGTGGTCCTTGCGCACGTGCCCGTTGCCGGCGATGAGAACGGCCCCGCCGTCGCCCGCCTCCCGCAGCGCGGCCGCCATGGCGGCGTCGCGCGCACGCTGCACCTCGACCATGCGCGGGAGCGCGGCCGGCGGGGCATGGCCGCAGTGGCCCTCCGAGATCTCCCGCTCGATCGACGTGCGCTGCGCCTCGGGGAGCGGCGCAGCGAGACCGAGCCGCGCGACGAGGGCCGGATCGAGCGCGCCAGCTCCGTCCTTCGAGAGCGCCTTCGTCTCGTCGCGGCCGAGATTCGCGCTGCGGATCCGGAGCCCTGCGCCGAGGGCCGCCTCGGCGATGGGCTGGTAGAGGGCCCAGGCCGGCCAGCCTCTCTTCTCCCAGCCGACCGCCGGGCCGAGACCGGCGGCGTCCGCAGGCGACACCGAAAGGTGTCGATCGAGCGCCGCCTGCTGCGAGGCGTCGAGCATCTCGAAGGCCACGACGGGGCGGCCGCCGGCCGCTGCGAGTGCGCCCACGATCCAGGCCTGGATTGCGTGATGGTCCGGGTGATCGTGACGCTCGCCGAGCAGCACGAAGCGCTCGTGCACGAGGCGCCGTGCGAGCGCATCCGGCGTGATCCGCGCCCCGGCCGCAACGTCCCAGACGACGCCGGCCAGCGGGTGATCGGCGTGGAGCGTCGTGGTGAAGGCCGGCGGGGCCGCTGCGCTCGCGGCTTCTGCCGCTGGCGTCACGAGGAGCAGCAGCGCGAGGGCGAGGCCCATGCCGCGCAGCACGGCGTCGTAGCCCTCCCGAAAGCTCGGAAAGCGGAAGCGGTAGCCGGAGGAAACGAGCCTCGCACTGCTGCAGCGCTTGCTCGAGCGGCCCCGGCGCGCGGGAGCTTCTGCCGCAACCGCCTCGTCCTGCGCCGGGGTCCCGGTTGGCGCCGGCACACCGAGGCGATCGGCCAGCCAGCGCAGCACGTCGGCCTCGGCGGCGGGCTCCTGATCCACACCGAGGTAGAGCGGGGCCGGGGCGTCGAGCTGCGCCAGATGCGCGAGCGCGCCGGCACAGTCGTCGCGGTGGATGCGATTGGTGTAGCCGGGAGGGCCGCTGGCAATCCGCGCGCGCCCGCTGCGTACGGAGTCGATGAGGCGCGTGCGCCCCGGCCCATAGATGCCGCCGAGACGCAGCACCACCGCGCCGATTCCGCTCGCTTCGAGCAGCCGCTCACCCTCGAGCAGGCGCCGGCCCGAGAAGTGCGTCGGCTCGGCGGGCGAAGCCTCGTCCACCCACGCGCCCGCGGTCTGTGCGTAGACGCCGGTGCTCGACGTGAAGAGCACGCGGCGGGGAGGATGCGCGCGAAGCACCTCCAGCAGATTTTGCAGGCCATCCACGTAGGCCGCGCGGTAGGCGGCATCGTCTGCACCGCCGGCGGCCGCGGTGTAGAAGACGAGCTCGATCCCGGCCGGGATCTCCCGCAGCGTCTCGGGCCGCGAAAGATCCGCCGCGATGGGCCGAATCCCGGGCGGCAGACCCTCGGGCCGGCGCCGCAGACCGAAGACCTCGTGGCCCGCGGCCACCAGCTGCTCGCCGAGGGCCGCTCCGACATAGCCGCAGCCGGCGATCAGGATGCGCTGCCTCGATCGGTTCTTCATGAGGCCATGCCCGGTGCTCCACGAAATCGCGCCCCCCTACCGGCGCTCGGAGACCTCCTCGTCCGCACCGTCTCGGGCCTCGGGAGCATCGCTGTTCGTGCGCGGGCCGCCAGCGGGCGCGGCCGGCGACGCCGTTCCCTCCGCGGGCCGCAGGAGGGCGGTGGGCGAGCGTGCGCCGCATCCTCGGTGACACCACGAAGTCGGCCCAACGAGATCGCTGTAATCGAAGCCGTGAGGACGAGTTCGATTGTGCCGCGCAGCGGTCACAGCTACGTTTTTCGATCAGGTCGACTCAGGCCTGCTCCTCGCTGACCACGACGCGAAGTGGGCTGGAGGGTGTCGCATTCAGCCGGTGATCGTTCGGCGCCGTGACGTCCACGGCGATCCTGCGCAACCTCCCCATGAGAACCGTTGGCGTCGCCTCGCACCGCTTGCGGCACCGCTCACCCCTCTGGTGGTGTCGATCGTTCTGCTCGTGGTCACCCACGGGACGTGGGCAGATCCGTGGATCGACAATGGAGCACAGCTCGACGCTCCTGCGCGTATGGTGCGCGGCGAAGTGCCCTACCGCGACTTCCTGTGGCATTTCGGCCCGTTCTCCATCTATCTCAACGCGCTGGCATTCACGCTCTTCGGGCCATGGCTGTCGACGATCTTCGCTCTGAACTTCTTCGTCTTCCTCGCCCTGCTCGCGATCCTGTTCACGCTCTGCAGATCGGTCGCAGATCGATTCGGAGCCGCACTGGCCACATCGACCGCCGCCATCTTCTTCGGCTTCTCTTCCCACGTTGCTGCGGCAGGATACAATTTCATGTGTCCATACTCGCATGAGCTGACCCACGGCCTCGTGCTCTCGGCTGGCGCGGTACTCGCGGCATCGAAGTTCTCCGAGACCGGGCGAACTGGCTCGCTTGCGATGACCGGCGTTCTCGTCGGTCTCAGCTTTCTCACCAAGCCCGAGGTCTTTCTCGCGGCGGTACTCGGAATCGCGCTCCCTCTCGGCGTGCGCACTCTTACCGCGCACGAGCGACCGATCCTCCCGTACCGCGTCGCACTCTTTGCGATGGCAGCTCTTGCGCCACTTGCGGTCGCGTTCGCGACGCTCGCCGCTGCCATGCCGTGGCAAGACGCCGTCTCGGCACTCGTTGCACCACATCTCGCGGCATCGAGCTCCGCGGCGCTCGCGCTGCCTTTCTATCGGCGAGGAATGGGCCTCGACGCGCCCGCTCGGGGCTTGCTCCTCATGTCGGCTTCGCTCGGCGGCTGGATCGCAGCGTTCCTGCCGATCATCGTGGGCGCGCTCGCGCAGCGGAGTGCCCACACTGCCGTCCGCGCCGGCGGTTTCGTTCTGCTGGTGGCCCCGCCGCTGCTTCTCGGGATCCTTCACGCCGGGATCCCGTGGTTTGCCGCCGCAGCGGCCCTCCCGATCCTGACCCTCACGATCATCGTCGTGGCGGCTGCGCGCTGGGCGAGGGCCGGCCCCACGGCGCAAACCGGGCTCGTGCGTGCGGCTGCCCTCGGAGCTCTTTCGCTCGGGTTGCTCTCCAAGATGATCCTGAATGCACGGTTCCATCAATACGGTTTCGCCCTCGCGCTGCCGGCGACGGTTCTCGTGGTGGCAATCCTGCTCGGCGCGGTCCCTCGCTGGATCGCAGCGAGGGGCGGGGCAGCGTTGGGCTATCGGGTGTCGGCCACGCTCGTGCTTGCCCTCGCTCTCGTCTCGTGTCTCCAGGGTATTCGACGTGCCGTCGAATACCGGAGCGTTCGAGTCGAAGC
Source organism: uncultured Myxococcaceae bacterium (assembly GCA_964403915.1). Classification (GTDB taxonomy): domain Bacteria; phylum Myxococcota_A; class UBA9160; order UBA9160; family UBA9160; genus MYXO. Next base: position 1,304 of record CAYOIG010000279.1, on the reverse strand, counting down.
GCCCGGAGGTACCTTCTTCGCCGACGACCGCGGCCGGGTGCTGCAGTCCGTGTTGAACCGCGTCCAGACCGGCGTTGCGCCATCGGAGACGCTCTCGGTCTTACCCGAGGGCGCGATGGTCAACTTCCTCGCGAAGCGTCGGGGCGCGTCGTGGACGACCTACAACGTGCCGCCGTGGGCCACCGGAAGCGAGAGCGAGGCCTCTGCGCTGGCCGAGCTTCAACGAGATCCTCCGGATCACGTGATCTTCGTGGATTTCGACATCTCGGAATACGGATACCGCCAGTTCGGGGTGGACTACGCACCGCGCGTCGGGAATTGGATCCGCTCCGAGTACGAGCCAGTCTGGCACGAGGGCCCGAAACCCTCGGGCGGCACGAATGCCGTGATCGGTGCACGGCACCGCCCGCTGCCGGTCCTTCCGCCCACCCCGCGACTTGGAGAGTCGCCTTGGAGCGCCTGGCTTCGCCAAAAGCGATAGCGTCAGTCCTCTCCCCGCGGCGAGCGCCGCAGGGATTTCGCCCGCGACTGGCGGCGCTTGGCCTCGAGCCGCCGGAGCCGCGAGCTGCGGGTGGGCTTCGTCTCGTGCCTCGGCCTCGGCACGATGCGGGCCGCTCTCAGCAGGGCGCGCAGCTTTTCGAGGCAGTCGGCCACGTTGCGGCCCTGATCGCGGAAGCGCTGGCTCGTGAGCACGAGCTCGCCTGCGGCCGTCACGCGGCGGCGGTTCTGCGCCACGAGCCGCTCGCGAACCGCGTCGGGCAGGCCCGGGCTCTCCCGCACGTTCCAGCGCAGCACGGCCTTGCTCGCGACCTTGTTGACGTTCTGCCCGCCCGCGCCCGAGCTGCGGACGAACTGGAACGAGATCTCGCGCAGCGGAAGCTCGCCGTCGGGATCGAACGCCACCACGCCGGCGATGAAACCAGATAGACTGGGCCTTCGCATCCGCAGGGAGCGTCCGTGGGCTTTCTCTTCGCTCTCGCCGTCCGGCTCGTTTGTCTGGCGCTCGTCGCAGCCGGCGCGGCGGCCGCGTGGTGGTGGCTGCGCCCCAACCGGGCCCGCGTGCGCCCGAGCCTCGGCATCGAGAGCTGGCCCGTGGTGAGCGACGGGCTCCACAACTCGAACACCGATCTCATCCACTGGCGCGGCAGCTTCTGGCTGGTGCACGCAGCCTCGCCCTGGCACCTCGGCAGCAGCGCGTGCCGCCTGCGTCTGTGGCGCTCGCACGACGGCCGCAGCTTCGAGCCCGTGACCGAGCTCGGCATGCCGGGCGAGGACATCCGCGATCCCAAGCTCGCCGAGATCGG
>CAYOIG010000278.1:0-5585 GCA_964403915.1 uncultured Myxococcaceae bacterium | reverse complement strand
TGCGGGGGAGGAGACACTTGCTGGCGTTCTCTGCGATCACGTCGCGCTGAGAAAGCAGGATGTCGACATCCAGCTCTGGATCGAGACGGGTGAGCGGCCCCTGATCCGCCGCGTCGTGATCACCTACCGTGACGCGCCGGGCCAGCCCCAGTTCTGGGCCAATCTGTTCGACTGGAGCTTCGCGCCCGATGCCTCCGAGGGACGGTTTGCATTCCGTCCGCCGAAGGACGCGGAGAAGATCCCCTTCGCTCCGCGCGCGACGCCTGCGCTGTCGCCGCCGAGCCCGAAGCCGACGACGGGAGAGCAGCCGTGATGAGAACGAAAACGCTTCGGCCTCTTGCCCTCTTTGCTCTCGTGCTCGTGATCCCCTTCTGGCTCGCGTCCGATGCGCAAGCGCGCGGCGGAGGAGGAGGACGCGGCGGTGGCGGTGGCGGGCGCGGCGGTGGTGGCGGTGGTGGACGGTCCGCGGGAGGCATGCATTCGGGTGGTGGCGGCGGCGGGCGTGCCGGCGGCGGCGGCTTCTCCGGCTCGGGCTACTCCGGCCGCGGCCCGGGCGCATCGGGGAGCTTCGAGGCCAGACGCGGCGGGGCGGGAGCGGCACAGCGCCCGGCGCGGGATGGCACGGGAGCGGCACAGCGTCCGGCGCGGGAAGGAGCGGGAGATCGGCAGCGTCCCGAACGCGGCCAGGCCAGCGAGAACTTCCAGGGAAGACGGGACGATCTCCAGGGACAGGGCCAGGCGCGGCGGGACGATGCGCAGGCGAACGCGCAGGGAAATCGCGAAGACTGGCAGGCAAGCACACAGCAGCGCCAGGAAGATCGTCAGAATTATGCGAACCAGGCCCGCGAGGACCGACAGGACTTCGCCGAGGACTACGCCGACGAGTATGGCCATCGCTACTACGACTACTACGACGCGGCCGATTGGGTTGCGGCGGGCATGGTGTTCGCGGTCGGCGCCACGCTCTCCGCTTCTGCGGTCCAGGCTCTCTCCTGCCAGATGAACCCGGTAGTGGTCTACGGCGTCACCTACTACAACTGCGGAACGACGTGGTACCAACGCTCCTTCTCCGGCGGCGACGTGACCTACATCGTGATCGACGCCCCCTCGGGCTCGTAAGCGGGCTGCTTCGACATCGCGCGCTCGGTGGGGATGCGTTGCCCGGCCCTCGGCAGGGGTGATACCGTCCCACCACCCTTCCATCCGAGGTTCCCCATGCCCGTCCACGGCGGCAAGCTCGCGGCCCGCGCTCTCAAGAAGGCCGGCGTCGAGTGCGTCTTCACGCTCTCCGGCGGCCACATCATGCCCCTTTACGACGGCTGCATCGACGAGGGGATCCGCATCATCGACGTGCGCCACGAGCAGGCGGCCGTCCACGCCGCCGACGCCTGGGCGCGCTGCAACCCGGGCAAGATCGGAGTCGCGGCCATCACCGCGGGGCCGGGCGTCACCGATGGCGTCACCGGCGTGGCCAACGCCTGGCGCGCGAACTCGCCCATCCTCGTGTTCGGCGGACAGGGCCCGTTCTCGAATCTGCGCCGCGGCTCGCTTCAGGAGATGGATCACGTGAGCGTGATGCGGCCGATCACGAAGTGGGCCGACGCCTGCTACGACACGAAGCGCATCCCCGAGTACATCGAGCTCGGCATCCGGCACGCCGTCTCCGGCATCCCCGGTCCGGCCTTCCTCGAGATCCCGATGGACGTCTTCATGGGCTCGTCCGAGTGGGACCAGGCGCCGGTACCGAACATCCGCACCGCTGCGCCGCGCCTGTCGCCCGATCGCGTCGACGTTCGAGAAGCCCTCGCGCTGCTGCAGCAGAGCCGCCGGCCCATGCTGATGGCCGGCACCAGCGTGAAGTGGTCGATAGCGAGCGCGGCGATGAACGCCTTCCTCGACGAGACGCACATGCCGGCCTACACCAACGGCATGGGGCGGGGCACGATCCCTCCCAGCTCGCCGCAGTATCTGAACCGCTCGCGCCGCGACGCGATGAAGCAGATCGATCTCATCATCCTCGCGGGCGCGCTGCTCGATTTCCGGCTCGCCTTCGGCAAGACCATCCCGCCGTCGGCGAAGATCATCCAGCTCGACATGGACGCGACGCTGATCGGAATGAACCGGGGCGCGGACGTCGGCCTCGTCGGAAATCTCGCCTGCACCTTCGAGCTGCTGCTCGAGGAGATGAAGCATGCGGGCACGAAGCTCGACTTCTCGGAATGGCTCGGCGAGCTGCGCGAGATCGAAGCGGCCGCGGAGAAGAAGGTCGAGGCGGCCCTCAACAGCGACGCCACGCCCATCGACCCGCAGCGCATGTGCCGTGAGGTTCGCGACTGGCTGGCGACCCTCGGCGACTCGATCGTGATCGGCGACGGCGGAGACATCGTGGCCACCGCCGCGAAGATCCTGCCCGTGCCCCGAGAAGGGGCATGGATGGATCCGGGCCCGCTCGGCACCCTCGGCGTGGGCATGCCATTCGCGCTCGCGGCACAGGCCTCGAACCCCGACAAGCGCGTGGTGATCGTGTACGGCGACGGCTCCTTCGGTCTGAACGGCTTCGAGTACGACACCGCCGTGCGATTCGGCCTGCCCATCATCGGCATCGTCGGCAACGACGGCGCCTGGGGGCAGATGATGCGCCCGCAGGGCGCCGTCTACGGCTGGGACCGCCTGCAGGGCACGCTCCTCAACTTCACCCGCTACGACAAGGTGGTGGAGGCCCTCGGCGGCCACGGCGAGTTCTGCGAGCGTCCCGAGCAGATTCGCCCGGCCCTCGAGCGTGCAGCGGCCTCGGGCAAGCCCGCGCTCGTGAACGTCGTGATTCGCCAGGATCGCGAGTACAAGGGCGGAATCTACGTCTAGCGGCGAGCGGAGCGCCTTTCCGGGCGAGCAGACGCACGATCCGCCGGCGCTCGGCCTCGACACCGGGGCGCTGCAGGCGCTGGCCGCTCACGTGGGCCCGTTCGCGGTGATCGACCTCGAGACTACGGGGCTCTCGGACGACGCGCGCGCGGAGATTCTCGAAGTAGGCGCGCTGCTGGTCGACCCCGGCGTCGCGAGCGTCTCGACGATCGAGACGCTGCTGCGGCCGGAGCGCAGCGTTCCGCCGGCCATCACGCGGCTGACTGGCATCACGAACGAGCTCGTGGCTGCAGCGCCGCAGCTCGCGGGCGTGCGGGAGGCGCTCGCCGCGCGCGTGGCCGGCCGCGCGCTCGTGGCCCACAACGCCGACTTCGAGCGCTTCTTCCTCGAGCGCGACGTGCTGCCCGAGGGCGCGGCCGTGCGCCTGCTCGACACGCAGGATCTGCTCTCGATCACGCATCCCGACGCGCCGGACCTGCGCCTCGAAACCTTCACTCGGCGGCTGCTCGGCAGTGAAGAGCGCCACCGCGCGCTGTCCGATGCGCTCGACGCTGCGCGCGTGCTCTCGCAGGTGGGCGCGGGCGCTCGCGCGGGCGAGCCGCGCTACCGGGTGGCGCGCGAGGCGCTGGCGCACTTCGCGCCGGATTCTCCCTGGCTCGTGCTGCTGCCTGCGGACGCCCCGTGGCAGTCGCGCCCTCCCGAGACGCCGTGGCTCGCGATCGGCGCATCGGCCGAGCCTCGCGTGCCCTTCGACGAGGAGGCCATCGCCGCCGCGCTCGCCGATGAGGCACGCGGGCGGCGCCACTTCCCGGGCTACCGCGTGCGGGAGGAGCAGATCCGCCTTGCGCGCCATTTCGTTCGCAACCTCGCGCAGGGAGGCGTGTTGCTCCTCGAGGGCGGCACCGGGGTGGGCAAGTCGCTGGCGTACCTCGCGGCGGCGATTCCCTTCGTGATGACGCGGCCCGCGGGCGCACGCCGCGAGCCGATCGTGATCTCGACGCGCACGAAGCTGCTGCAGGATCAGCTCCTCGAGAAGGACATCGCCGCCGCGGCGCGTTTTCTCGGCTGGCCCGGCCTGCGTGCGCTCTCGATGAAGGGGCGCGCCAACTATGCCTGCGCGAGGCGTCTCGCCCGCGTGCTCGAGGAAGGACGCGAGGCGCGCATCTTCCCCGAGGAGCGCATGGCCTATGCCGTGCTCGAGGCCTGCGCGCGGATCCGCCCCGAAGGTGAGCTGCGGGCCATTCCCGGTGCACTGCTCCATCGCTTCCGCTGGCTGCGCGATCTCATCCAGCGCTCCGTCACGATGCGCTCGGAGCAGTGCTCGCGCGAGCAGTGCGCGGGCTGCCCCGAGTGCCCCTTTGGCCGCCGGCGGGCGGCGCTGGCCGAGGCGCAGCTCGTGGTGGCGAATCACGATCTCCTGCTGCGCTGGCCCCCCGACTATCCCGCCTTCTCGCGCGCGATTGCCGATGAGGCCCACGAGCTCGCCGGCGTGGCCGACGAGGTCTATGCGCAGGAGGTACGGCCCGACGAGGTGCTTGCGCGCATCGACGAGGTCTTCGGGCGGCCGAGCGAGGCGCGGAGCGCTTCGCTGCTCCCGGGCCGCGAGCGGCGCGCCGCGCGCAAGGACGCGATCGCCTGGCGGCGAGGCGTGCAGCAGGATCTCGCCGGCCTCGGCCGCGCGCTCGCCTCGCTCGCTGACGACTTCGGCACGGTGCAGGTGCCCGAGACGCCGCGGCCGGAGCATGCGGAGGCGCAGGGGGTCGCGGAGGTTGCCGCCACGCGTCTCGACCAGCTCGCGACGGCGATCGAGAAGATGGATCCCGGTGACGCGGGAGAGGGCGATGCGGGCCCGATCGCGCGCGCGGCGGCCGATCTGCGGGGCTGGGCCTCGACGCTTCGCATCGCCCTCGATGGCGGCGGCGGTGACGCGGTGGCTTCCTTCGACGGGATGGTGGCGCCGTGGGACTCCTGGCGCTGCATCGTGCGCCCTATCTCGCCGGCCGCCGCCTTCGAGGAGCAGTTTCTCTCGCATCTCGAATCCTTCGCGGGCGTATCGGCCAGTCTCTTCATCGAGGGAGATGCCTTTGCGGCGCTCGGCGAGCTGGAGATCGAGAGCCGCGCACGCGAGCGGCTCGAGCGCGTCAGCGCGCCGAGTCCGTTTCCGTACGGGGAGCACATGCGCGTGGTCGCGCTCGAGAGCCGCGGCGACGTGGTCGGCGAGACGGCCGAGGTGATCGAGGATCTCGCCCTTCGCCTCGGAGGCCGCGTGCTGGGCCTGTTCACGAGCCGTGCGCGCATGGGCCAGGTGGCGGAGCGTCTTGCGCCGCGTCTGGTCTCGGCCGGCATCGAGGTGCTGACGCCGCGTCGCGCGAGCGACGATCTCGCCGCGCTGCTCGAGCGCTTCCGCCAGGGCGGCGCGGTGCTGCTCGGCGCGCGCGCCTTCTGGCAGGGGATCGACGTTCCGGGCACGGACCTCCAGGCCGTCGTGATCGAGAAGCTACCCTTCGACGTGCCGACGGAGCTGCTCCGGCGCCGGGAGCGCCGCCTCGAGCAGGAGGGCGTCCGCACCTTCGACCGCTTCACGCTCGGGCGCATGCTGCTGCACCTCAAGCAGATGATCGGGCGCCTGATCCGGAGCGAGGCCGACCGCGGCCTCGTGGTGATCGTCGAGGGCCGCACCACGAAGGGCTACTTCCGGCGCCTTCCGAGCGCGCTGCCGCCCG
>CAYOIG010000277.1:0-3728 GCA_964403915.1 uncultured Myxococcaceae bacterium | reverse complement strand
GTCCGGCGCGGCGCCCTCGCGCATTACTGGCCGGCGGGGGCCTTCCGCCGCGGCGCGAGATCGAGCAGCACGTAGCCGGGAAGGTCGGCGATCCGGAGCGCGTCACGGACCAACGGCGGCAGGTGCGGGTACGCGGCTTCGGTGCCGACGATGCGCGGGTTGCGAACGACATTGCGGCGGCCGAGCTGCTGAATGGCTCCGCCCTTCGCGGCGACGAGATTGCGAGCCCAGTCGACGTCGCGGCCGTACGTCATGGGGATCACGAAGCCCTTCGCCGTCGGAAACGCGAGCACGGGGCTTCGGTAGGGGCGCCCGCTCTTGCGACCAACGTGATGCACCACGGCGAGCGGCGGCACGAGCCAGGCGAAGGTGCCCATGATCGGGTTGGTGAAGACCCGGTTCACGCGGCGCAGGAGCCTGGGTAGGTGCATGTGCGAGAGGCTACCGCCCGAGAGCGGCGGTCGCCGCTGCCCCTGGCAGCCGGCCGCGTGCCGAGCCGGCACCGACAGGCGCTGCCACCAGGGGCCCCGAATCGTCCACCCAGGGGATGGACACCTGCGCACGTTCGAGAGGCGGCTCACCGGCCGACCGGCCCGCGCGTCGCCAACGGACCTCGAGCCGATGTTCGTCCGTCCTGAACACGCGCCCGACGTCGCCGCCGTGCGCGCGGTGAACCTCGCCGCGTTCCCCACACCGGCGGAAGCCGATCTCGTCGATGCACTGCGCACGCAGGCGCAGCCGCTCGTCTCGCTCGTGTCCGAGGCGGACGGCGAAATCGTTGGCCACATTCTGTTCTCGCCGGTAACGCTGGACGGGCAGCCGGCGCTGCGCATCATGGGCCTGGCGCCGATGGCAGTGCGACCCTCTCACCAGCGGCGCGGAGTCGGTGCGGCGCTGGTTCGCGCCGGTCTCGACTGCTGCCGCGAGCTGGGTGCGCAGGCAGTGGTCGTGCTCGGTCACCCGGGCTACTACCCCCGCTTCGGCTTCACACCGGCGTCGCGCGCCGGCATCCGCTGCGAATTCGATGCCCCAGACGAGGCGTTCATGCGGGTCGAGCTCGTGCCGGACAGCCTGAAGAGCGTGACCGGCACAATTCGCTTCCACCCGGCGTTCCGAGATCTCTAACCGCGGCTCAGCAGGGAGACGTGCCCGGCATCGGCCGCTCCGGATCGTGGCCGTGCTCGTGCAGGCCCGAACCCGGATGAGCCATTGATCGACGACGCCAACGGTTTATGATCGGCGCTCGTCGTGTACATGGAGTCAGGAGACGACCGAGTACGCAGCATCGGCGCCCGGCGGGTGCCAGCACGGGTCCGTCAGCGCCCGGGGATTCGATCGACGATCGCGGCAGCGAGGTCGGAGGAGTGCAGCACGCGACGATGAGGCCGTCCATCGACAGGGACCGACAGCGATGGCGGCTGTCGTCTTCTGTGGCTGACGACGGCGCCCTTCCGTCATGACGCGCCCCGCTTACTGGCCCCGCGCGCGTAGAGCTCTCGTGGCGGCCGATCCCGTTCTCGGCGAGATCATCGCGCGGCACCCGCGTATCGCGCTGGTCTCGCGTGGCGACGCGTTCTCGACGCTGGCGCGCTCGATCGTCGGCCAGCAGATCTCGGTGAAGGCGGCCGATGCCGTGTGGACGCGGCTCGTGAAGAGCTGCACCGAGCCAACACCCCAGCGCCTGCTGCGAAAGCGCGCGACGACGCTTCGCGCGTGCGGGCTCTCGGAGCGCAAGGTCGAGTATCTGCGCGACCTCGCGCGGCACTTCGAGGCGGGAGAGCTCGATCTTCGCGCGCTTGCTCAGATGGATGACGAGGCGGTGATCGCGCGGCTCACCGAAGTGCGTGGCATCGGCCGCTGGACGGCCGAGATGTTTCTCATCTTCAACCTGCTGCGACCCGACGTCCTGCCGCTCGACGATCTCGGGCTGCTGAAGGCCATCAGCAGGCACTACCTCGGTGAGGCGCCGACCCGCGACCTTCTCGGCCGAGCCGGTCGCGACAAGGTGCTCGCCCTCGCCTCTCCGTGGGCGCCCTGGCGAAGCGTCGCGACGTGGTACCTCTGGCGGAGCCTCGATCCGGTGCCGGTGGAGTATTGAGCGGGCGGGGGGAGCGGCGGGTCGAAGCCAGCGTCGGCCCCGGCCGCATCGGTCTCAGCGCTTCGCGATCGCGAGCAGGGCGATGACGGGCGTCACCAGTGCGGCGAGGCCTCCGGCAAACAGCGCCTTGAAGACCACGAACCCCAGGAAGGTCTGCTCGGCAACACCACACGCTGCAAGGGCGCCGATGGCGAGAGGCGCGAAGATGGCCGTGCACAGGAGTCCGAGGACACAGCCCCGGCCGAGCGTGCCGGACGGAAGGCGGCGCAGCAGAGCGGGCACGTCGCGCTCCCACGCCAGCGGCTCGAACCTCCCGGCGCGTACCGCACCGCGTGCGAGCGGCGTGACGATGAGCGTCGTCAGCAGCGGCAACAGAAACGTCGTTCCGACGGTGTCGCCGGCGACGCTCTGCGGGCCCCAGAGCGGAACGGTCGTCATCCCGCGGAACAGCAGAAGCGCGATGGCGCCGTTGAGGAGCAGATTCACGATGCCGGCGCCGACACCTTCTTCGAGCAGCAGGAAGCGCCTGTGGGCGGGAGACCCGGCGCAGTGATAGCGCAATGGCCCGCTCGCGCCGCGGGCAGGAGTCTTCGCGCCCGGCAGGGCGCGGCTCCTGCGACCTGCACGCCCTCAGCGCACGGGGTTCGAGCCGAGTGCGACGAGCGCCCATTCAGTGAGCCGCACCGCGAGCGAACGCAGCGGCTCGGGGCCGATCCAGGGCATCTGCTTTCCTACGATTGGAAGGCGGGTGAGAGAATCTTCCTCGCCCGCGGCGAGCCGCGCGAGGATCATTCCAGCGAGCTGCGTCATCACCACGCCCTCGCCGCAGAACCCGACGCCGTAGAAGACGTTGTCGGAGTCTCCGAGACGCCCGATCGATGGCACGAAGTCGCGCGTAAAGCCCATCGTGCCTCCCCAGGCGTGCGTGAAGCGGATGCCTTCGAGCTGGGGGAAGGTGACGAGCAGGCTCTTCTGGAGACGTGCGATCGACGGGCGGTACGCGCCGGTCGCCGGTGAGCTGCCGTAGAAGTACGGCGAGCTTTCGCCGCCGAAGACGATGCGGCCGTCCTTCGTGAGCCGCAGGTACATGAACTCGGTGCGTGTGTCGGCGATGCCCTCGCGACCGCGCCAGCCGATCGACTCGATCTGCTTCGGCGAGAGGGGCTCGGTCGCGCAGACGTAGTTCGTGAGCGGCAGGATTCGCTGCTCGAACAGGCCGATCTGCGGCGCGTAGCCGTTGAGCGCGATGACGGCCTTCTCCGCCTCGATGTCGGCGTACTCGGTGCGGATGCGAATGGGATGGCCGGGTGCGATCGAGAGGACCTTCGAACGCTCGGAGACGTCCACACCGGCCGATTCGATCGCGCGGCGCATCCCGAGCGCGAGCTTCGCGGGATTGAGGATCGCATGCCCCGGAATGCGGAGGCCGCCGACGAAGCGCTCCGAGCCGATCGCGTGCCGAACGGCCGTCTGGTCGAGCAGCTCGGCGTTCAGCCCCATCGACCGGTAGCGGCGCTGCTGTTCGACGAGATCGTCGACGTGCGCCTCGTCGGTCGCGAGCTCGAGGCTTCCGTTCTGCTCGAGGTCGCAGTCGTGCTCGTTCGCAAAGGCATGGATCTGCGTGAGACCG
>CAYOIG010000276.1:0-12395 GCA_964403915.1 uncultured Myxococcaceae bacterium | reverse complement strand
GCCGGAACGTTGGTGGGCGCGAACGGCGGCGCCCAGACGTCGAGCGTGAGACAGTCTTCGTCGCCCGCGACCGAGCCGGGTCGGCCTTCGATGCCACCAAAGGTGCTCGCGTACTGCGGGCAGGGTGCGCCGAAGATGAGGGCCTCGCGCACGCCCGTCCAGCGGGCGGCCGGCCTGGGAGCGCGCCAGCGCAGCTCGCCCACCGGAGGCTGCGCGTACGGAATGCCGAGCCAGGCATGGGAGCCGTAGCGACCTTCACCGCCCACGAGATCACCGCTCGGCGTCGAGCGCTGCGTTGCCGCATCGGCCTTCTCCACTCGCCACGGCTCGCTCCGGCCGCGGCAGGCGAGGGCGGCGAGGGCGAGCAGGGCGAGCCCGGCGAGCCGGGTCGGGGTCGGGCGAAGTCGGGGCATGGGGCTCCTGCGGGTTCGGGACGCCGCATCCTGGCGGGTGGCGGCGAGGCCGCGGCGAGCATAGCGGGCCTCGGCCGCGGCCTCCCCCCGCGCGCTATCGTGGCGCCATGACCGAACGCAAGCCCGTCCCTTATACGCCGACGCAGGAACGTGTCGGCAGTGTCGTGATCCGTGTGATGTCGGCCGCCAACGTCTGGGTCTACCGGCTGACGGGCGGCCGCGTCGGCGGCCGCTTCCTGCGCGGGGCGCCCGTGCTCCTGCTCACCAGCATCGGGTGCAAGTCGGGCCAGCCGCGGGTCGCGCCGCTGCTCTACCTGCGCCACGGAGAGAACCTGGTGATCGTGGCGTCGAAGGGAGGCATGAGCCGGCACCCCACCTGGTATCGCAACGTGCAGGCGAACCCCGAGGTCGAGGTCGAGGTCGGAAGTGAGCGGAAGAAGATGCGGGCGAGAACGGCGAGCCCGGAGGAGAAGGCGACGCTCTGGCCGAAGCTCGTCGCCATGTACCCGGACTACGACGACTATCAGGCGCGGACCGAGCGCGAGATTCCGGTCGTGGTGCTCTCGCCGGCCTAGGTGCACGGCCTCGGGACGGGGCTCGACTTGTGCTACCTCGCGCAGCGTGTTGATGCCTCTGGCGCGGACGTCACGCAGGAGCAAGCGGCCGAGCCCCGGAGGGCTCTGGAGCCGCGAGGTCGTGGTCAGCGACCGCCGCTTCGTGCGGGCTTGGTGGGGAGTCGTGCGGCGTAGGGCCTGCGCGTGAGCCCGAAGCCCTGGCGCGAGCGCTACCTCGTCTTTGGGGCGCCGAGCTTCGGCGCTGAGGAACGTGCCGCGCTGATCGCCTGCCTCGACTCGGGCTGGGTCGGGAGCGGGCCGCGGGTCGCGGAGCTGGAGGAGCGCTTCCGCAGCTTCGTGGGCACGGAGGCGGCCGTGGCCGTCAACTCGGGCACCGCTGCGCTCCATCTCGCGCTTCTCGAACTTCGCCTCGAGCCCGGGAGCGAGGTCATCACGACGCCGATGACGTTCTGTTCCACCGCAAACGCCATCGTGCATGCGGGCCTGCGTCCGGTATTTGCAGACTGCGACCGTGCGACGCAGAACCTCGATCCCGAGGCCCTCGCGCGTGCCATCACGCCCCGCACGCGCGCCGTCGTGCCCGTTCACTTCGCTGGCCGCCCCTGCGAGATGAACGCCATCGGCGCCCTCGCGCGCGCTCACGACCTGCGTGTCGTGGAAGACTGCGCCCATGCCATCGAGGCGACGATCGATGGCCGGCACTGCGGCAGCTTCGGTGACTTCGGCTGCTTCTCCTTCTACGTCACGAAGAACATGACGACCGTCGAGGGCGGGATGCTGACGGCCCGAACCCTCGAGACCGCCGCGCGGCTCAAGCGCCGAGCGCTGCATGGCATGAGTGCCGATGCATGGCGCCGCTACTCCGACGAAGGCTACATACACTACGCGGTGGAGGAGCCGGGCTTCAAGTACAATCTCACGGATCTTGCCGCCTCGCTCGGCCTGGTGCAGCTCGAGCATCTCGGCGCGTGGTGGGAGCGGCGCCGCGTGCTGTGGGAGTTCTACCTGCGGGAGCTGGCCGGCCTGCCTCTGCTCCTGCCCGCTCCCGTGCCGCGCGATGTGCGTCACGCCCTGCACCTCTTCACCTGCCTGGTCGACGACACGCGCACGAGCGTCTCACGCGACGACGTTCTGCGCGACCTGCACGCGCTTCGCATTGGGGCGGGGGTGCACTATACGGCCCTCCACCTGCACCCCTACTACCAGAAGACCTTCGGCTGCCGGCGGGGCGACTTCCCGAACGCCGAATGGATCGGCGACCGCACGTTTTCGATCCCGCTCTCGCCGGCCGTGAGCGACGAGGACGCCGCGGACGTGGTGCGGGCCCTGCGGATGATCCTCTCGTGACGGACCCGGAAGGAGCCTACGCGCATCGAGGGCGCCCCGGCACGCGCAACGCGCCGGCGATCTTCGAGAAGCAGCAGGAGGACGCATCGTGACCTCGCAGAAGCTCGAGTGGGATACGCCCATGTACCGGCTGGCCGTCGCGCAGCTCGATCAAACGGCCGCGCTGATGCAGCTCGACGAGAACATCTGGGAGCGACTGCGCACCCCCCAGCGTGCGCTCGTGGTCTCGTTCCCGTTTCGCCGCGACAACTACCAGGAGGTGGACACCGTCTTCGGCTACCGGGTGCAGCACCTGCTCACCATGGGCCCGACCAAGGGCGGCATCCGCTACGACGAGGATGTCGACATGGGCGAGACGACCGCTCTCGCCATGTGGATGACGTGGAAGTGCGCCCTCATCGGCCTGCCCTTCGGAGGCGCGAAGGGAGGTGTTCGCATCAACCCTCGGAGCTTCTCCCAGGGCGAGCTGCAGCGGATCACACGGCGCTTCACCTCCGAGATCATCGAGATGATCGGACCCGACCGCGACATTCCGGCGCCGGACCTCGGCACGAACGAGCAGACGATGGCCTGGATGATGGACACCTACTCGCAGCAGAAGGGCCATGCCGTGCCGGGCGTCGTGACCGGGAAGCCCGTCGAGATCGGCGGCTCTCTCGGCCGGCGGGAGGCCACCGGGCGCGGCGTCATCACCTGCGTGATCGAGTCGTGCCGGCACCTGTCCATCCCGTTCGAGGGCGTGCGGATGGTGGTGCAGGGCTTCGGTCAGGTGGGTAGCGCGGCCGCGCACATTGCGGCGAGCCTCGGCGCAAAGGTGATCGCGGTGTCGGATCTCGACGGCGGGATCCACGATCCGAATGGCCTCGATCTCGGGCGTGTCGATGCGTGGCTGAAGGAGCAGGGATCGCTGAAGAACTTCCCCGGCGCCGAGCGCGTGACGAATGCAGAGATCCTCGAGCTGCCTTGCGACGTGCTGGTGCCGGCCGCGATCCAGAGCCAGATCACGGCCGCCAACGCCGAGCGGCTTCGCTGCCGCATCGTGGCCGAGGGCGCCAACGGGCCGACCACGCTCGAGGCCGATGAGATCTTGCGCCGGCGCGGCATCTTCGTCGTGCCCGACATCCTCGCCAACGCAGGCGGTGTGACGGTCTCGTATTTCGAGTGGGTGCAGGACGCGCAGCAGTTCTTCTGGACCGAAGAAGAGGTGAACACGCGCCTCATCCAGATCATGCAGCGCGCCTTCGGCGACGTGCTGAAGGTCGCCAGGGAGAAGGGCGTCGACCTGCGGACGGCGGCGATGATGCGCGGCATCCACCGCGTGGCCGAGGCGAAGCGCCGGCGCGGCGTCTTTCCGTAGACCGCCCGGCGCCAGCTCGCGCCGGCAGCCGGCTCCGCCAGCAAGTCGATCCCGAGTCGCTTGTCCCGAGAAATTAGGGTTTTCTCTGTGGCGGAATTGGGTATAATGCGGCCCGAACCCCCTGCGGGGGCGTCTACGGTTCCCAGGCCAGCCGGCTCTCGCTCCGGTGACCTGGACCGGGCGGATGCCGGCGACCTCCGAGCAGGGCTCGAGGAGTGCCACACATGCGAAGAGGAAGGCCCAAGGCGCCGCTGACGCTGACGGGAGAAGAGAGCGAGACCCTCACCCATTGGGCGACCCGGTCGGCCGCGGCCGCGTCGCTCGCGGAGCGCGCGCGCATCCTGCTCGCCTGCGCCGCGGGAGAGACGAACAAGGACATCGCTCGCGGCTTCGGGCTGACACCGCAGACTGTCGGGAAGTGGCGTGCGCGCTTTCTTCGCGAGCGCCTCGATGGGCTGCTCGACGAGCCGCGCACCGGGGCGCCGCGCCGGATTCTCGACACCGACGTGCAGCGTGTGCTCACACTCACCCTCGAGTCGTGCTCGCCGAGCGGCACGCCGTGGAGCACGCGTTCGCTGGCGCAGTCGACGGGCCTCAGCCAGAGCGCCATCAGCCGCATCTGGCGTGCCCATGGGCTGCGCCCCTACCGCGGAGAGAGCTCGCGCTTCTGGCACGATCCGGCTTTCGTGGAGAAGGTGCAGGATCTCGTCGGCCTCTACGCGGATCCCCCCACCTACGCGCTCGCACTCTGCGTTGCCGACCGGGCGCTGCCGAGCGTGGCCCGCGTGCAGCCCAGCAGCCTGCAAAGCGGCGACCTCGGCCGTGAGACGCGCCGCACCGGAGCGGGATCGCTCCTCGCGCGGCTGCACCTGCCGCCCGGCCGCCTGCGCTCCGTCGAGGAGAGGCGCGAGCGAACGCGGCAGTTCCGCCAGTTTCTCGAAGCCCTCGACGCGAGTGTTCCGCACGGGTTCGACGTGCACGTGCTGCTCGCACGCGACGGCACGCACGAATCGTCGATCGTGCAGAGCTGGCTCGCCGGCCGGCCGCGCTTCGCGGCGCATCCCATCGCGCCCCGCACCTCTTTCGACGATCTCCTGGAGCGCTGGCTCTCGGTGCTGGGCAAGCGCCAGGTCGAGGGCGAGTCGGACGCGCCCCGCCGGTCGCTGGAGGCCGCCACCGAGCACCACGAGGCCACGCGCGGCGCCGAGCCGGCGCCCTTCGTCTGGGTGAAGCCCGGCGGAGAGATTGCCGGGCTCGCGGCGTACTCTCGACACGACGTGCTCAGCGCAGGAGCCGAGAGCGAAGCGGGATAGTGGCTCCCCGGGCAGGACTCGAACCTGCGACAAATCGGTTAACAGCCGATTGCTCTACCAACTGAGCTACCGGGGAACGCCGGGCCGTGAGTCTACGGGCTGGCGGGGGGATCGCAACGGAGGCGGCGGTGTCCGGCCGGCGGGGCCGTGCGTCAGCGGCCGGGAGTCGCGACGTCGGACGCTGCCGGAGCTCCAGAGTCCGAGCCGGCGGGCTCGCCGGCCGCCAGCTCGGCGGGTGCGCTCTCGAGGCCGTCGGCGTCGATGGCGATCACCTGATAGGAGAGCGCAGCGCCGGGGTCCTCGTCGCGCAGCGAGGTCGAAGGCGCCTTCACCGTGGCGACGAGCTCGGGGCTCTCGTCGCCGGCCTGGCGGCGGAAGACCCGGTAGGCGACCACGTCCGGCTCGACGTTCGGCTCCCAGGCGAGGACGGTCGCCGAGCCCTCGCGCGCCGTGATCCGCAGGCCCATGGGAGGCAGCGGGTCGGGCTTCGTCAGGCCCTGCACGGGCTCGCCCGGCGCACCCTCCGCGCCGGCGGCGTTGACGGCGCGCACCTGGTAGTAGAAGACGTGGAGGTCGCCGAGACCGCGATCGACGTAGTGCGTTCGGTGGCGCCCGTCGAGCTCGGCGATGGGCTCGAAGGGCCCTGCCGCCCCCGGGCTGCGCAGGATCACGTAGCCCTTCACGGTGGGATCGCTCGAAGGCCGCCAGCCGAGGGCCACCTTGCGAGGCAGACGGCTCACGATGCGCAGGCCCTCCGGCGGATCGGGCCGCGGTGCGGTGCGTCCGGCCGCCACGCCGGAGGCGGCGCTCGAAATGTGTCCCTGCGCATCGAACGTGCGTACGCGGTAGTAGTAGGTCGCGCCGTCTCCGAGGCCGGGTTCGCCCTCCGTTGCGGGAGATTTCGGCGCGAGATCGAAGCCGCGGTCGAGCAGGCCGGTCTCGAAGCGATCGCCCAGCACGGCCACGCGCAAGAAGCCCCCGTTCTCGGTGAGCGAGCGCTCGACGACGTAGCCGGAGACCTGGCCTGCGAGCACGGGATCCCACGCCACGGCGATCTCGCGCAGCTCGCCGCGCGTGGCGCGGATGCCGGTCGGTCCGGGCAGCTCCGCGGCCGGCGACTCCACGAGCAGCGGCGAAGGCGGCGGCGGATGGCCGCGCAGGGCGCGCCCCGCGCCGCCGAGATCGAACGAAGAGCCCGCGCAGCCGGCGAGGAGCAGCGCGACCGTGGCGAGCGCCGCGCTGCCTCTCACCGCTGCGCTCCCACGGCGCGCGCTGGCTCGGGCTCGGCGCGGAGCTGCTCCAGATTCTGCAGCAGCTTCTCCGCCCGCACGGTGTACTGCGCGGCGCGCTCGTTGTCGGGCTCGACCAGCAGCGCGCGGCGCCACTGGTCGAGCGCAGATTGGAGGTCTTCCTGCTGGAAGGCGGCGCGGCCGGCGTCGATCAGGCCGGGAACCTCGCTCGCGAGCCTCGCCCGCAGCTTTGCGAGGTGCTCCCGTGCCCGCGCGTGGCCGGGGCTCGCCGAGAGCGCCCGCAAGTCGTGGCGGATGGCGGCGTAGCCATCGCCCGCGCGTTCGGCCGCGAGGGCGTTCTGGTGGAATCCCTCGGCGCGGATCTCGGTGTCGGTCGCCCGGAGCTGCGGCGGGTCGGCGCGCGCCGTGCTCCGGCCACCGACCGGCGGCGCCGGGGCTGGCCGCGTGCGCTCGCTCTCGCGAACCAGCGCGATGTAGGAGAGGTAGCCCTGCGCCGACTCGTTCTCCGGCTCGAGGGCGAGCACGCCGCGAAGCTGCTCCGTGGCCTGCGTGTAGTCGCCGGAGCTGAAGCCTCGCCGGCCCGCCGCCAGCAGCCGCTCGACCTCGGCGCCGAGGGCCTCGCTCACCACGCGCTCGCCGCTCTCTGCGGCCGGATCGAAGGGGTCGAGACGCCGCAGCTCTTCGACGCTCGCGCGGGCGTCGGCGAGACGCCCCTGCTCGAGGGCGCTGCGAAAGCCCGCATCGAGCTCGGCCTTGCGCGTTGCGAGCTGACGCGAGAGATCCTGCACGTGGGCGAGGGTGACGGCGTCGCCCGGTGCGAGCTTCACGACGATACGCCAGCTCAGGATGGCCTCGGCGAGGCGACCCTTGCGCTCGAAGTAGCGGCCGCGCTGCTCGTAGCGCGCCACCAGCTTCTGGTACTCGTCCTCGACCGCCACGATGCGCTGCTGCGCGGCGGCGTGCTGATGGCTGTCGGACGGAATCTGGCGCCACACGTCGACGGCACCGAGCCGGTCGCCCGAGCGATAGCGCAGCTCGCCCGCCTCGAGCGGCGTCGTGCACGCTGCGAGCAGCAGCGCGGCGGCGGCGAGCGGCGGCACCGCACGGAGCCACGCCGTCACGAGCGCTCCCACTCTTCGTGCGGGGCGGGTGTCGCGACACTGCCGTCACCCCGATCCACGGAGTAGACGTGTACGGGCTCCTGTCGGCCGGAGAGCTGACGCTCGCCCTCGAAGCGCAGCCGGAAGGCGCCGCGCACGTGGCGCTGCACCGCCTCCGAGACCAGAACCTCGCCGGGGCGTGCGAGCTTCTCGAGGCGATGGGCCACGTTCACGGCGTCGCCGACCGCCGTGTAGTCGGCGCGCCGGTCGGAGCCGATGCTGCCCACGACCACCAGGCCGGTGTGGACGCCGATGCCGGGCTCGATCAGGTGGGGAGTCACCGCGCGCCGCGGATCGCGGGCCAGCGCCTGGTTCCGCTCCGTGCAGGCCTGCACGATCTCGATCGCGGCCGTCACGGCGCGCACGGCGTGGTCTGCATGGTGCAGCGGCGCGCCGAAGTAGACCATCACCGAGTCGCCGATGAACTTGTCGATGGTGCCGCCGCGGGCGAGGATGCGATCGGAGACGAGCTGGAAGAACTCGTTGAGCAGCGCGACCACGTCGCGTGCCTTCATGTCCTCGGAGATCCGGGTGAAGCCGCGGATGTCGATGAAGGCGATCGTGAGCTCGCGCTCGGCGCCACCGAGCTCGTCGCCTTCCGGGGTCTCGAGGAGCTGGCGCAGCACGTTCTCGCTCACGTAACGGCCGAAGGCGCTCTGGATCCGCTCCTTCTGCTGCAGCGACTCGCCCATCTCGTTGAAGGCCCGCGTCAGCTCGCCCACCTCGTCGCGGGAGGTCGGCGGCACGCGCACCGTGAGGTCGCCGGCCGTCAGGCGCTCGACCCCCGCACGCAGGCGGCGAAGGGGCCCGGCGAGGAAGGCGACGAAGAAGACGCCGGCCGTCACGCCCGCGGCGACCACGGCGAGCGTTGCAATGCCCAGCTCGCGGCGCGTCTTCCACACCACGGGCGCGACCAGCTGCTCGAGATCGAGGTCGACCTGCACCTCGCCCACGCGCATGCCGCTGAAGATCACCGGCGTCGCCACGATCAGCAGCGAGCCCTCGCGCAGGAGCTGCGACGCCGCGTCGTCGGGGGTGAGCCGCTCCGGAGCGACCTCGCGGCCGGCGCCGGAGAGCGACGCCTCGACACCGCCATCCTTGCGCAGGATGCGCACGTCCACGACGCCATCGCTGCGCCCGGCATCCTGAACCAGCCGGCCCAGCGTGAGGTCATCGTGCAGCACGACGGCCTCGGCAGCGCTGTCCGAGAGGCTCATGGCGAGCAGCAGCGCCCGCTTCTCCACCTCGGCCTCGAGGGCGTGCTTCTCGTTCTGCGTGGCGACCCAGGCGAGGCAGAGGCAAGCGCTCACGAGCAGCGTTGCCGCCAGCCAGCTCACCTTCATCTGCAGGGATCGCACGGGCTCTCGGGGCCTCCGTCGGGGAGGGCGCTCCCCGGCTTCAGAAGTCGAAGCGGATCTCCAGGATCTGGAACTCCCGGTCGCCCTTCGGCACCCGGACGCTGACCGTGGTATCGACCCCCTTGCCCAGGAGCGCGCGAGCGACGGGCGAGGTGACCGAGATGAGACCCTGGGAGACGTCGGACTCGTCCTCGCCGACCAGGGTGTACGTGATCTGCTCTTCGGTATCCGTATCGACCAGCGTGACGGTCACCCCGAAACGCACCGTCTCCGGCGGCCCCGAGCCCGGCTGGATCACCTGCGCTCGCGCCATACGATCCTCGACGATGCGG
Source organism: uncultured Myxococcaceae bacterium (assembly GCA_964403915.1). Lineage (GTDB taxonomy): Bacteria > Myxococcota_A > UBA9160 > UBA9160 > UBA9160 > MYXO. Next base: position 3,290 of record CAYOIG010000276.1, on the reverse strand, counting down.
ATCCGGCCCTCGATGTGCCCCTGCCGCTCCTTGGCCGCATGGAACTCGGCGTTCTCCGAGATGTCGCCGTGGGCCCGGGCGATCTCGATTTCCTTCACGATCCGCGGTCGGTCCTCGTATTTGAGCCGCCGCAGCTCGTCTTCGAGCTTCGTGTATCCGCCGGGGCTCATGGGGATGCGGTCGGTCATGCGAGCGGACGCTCTCCGGATCGAGCCCAGCCGCGACCTCGGTGGCCTCGGTCCGCGGCTCGGCAGACGGCCCGGCCTGCTCTGCGGGGGCCGCCGGTCAGACCGGAAAGCTACCCAGCAGGCCCCGGGGGTGTCAACGCAGGGGCTTCGGGAGGGTCATGGAAGCCCCCGGCCCTGAAACGCTTTCGCCGCTGCCGCCGCCCCGCACCTGGGTGCGCCTCGCGCTGGCCTTCTACGGGGCCATGGCGGCCGTGGCCTGGCTCTGGCGGGAGGCCTGGCTCGGGGAGCCCCTGCTCTACGCGAGCCCGGAGGCCGCCCGGGTGGGCGTCCGCTGGGGCCTCGACGCCGGCCTCGGCCTGGCCGCGGGGCTCGCCGGCGTGGCCGTCTCTCGCCTGCTGACGCGCAAGACGCGTGCCGGCGACCGGCTCGCGCGCGCGCTGGCCGGTGCGCTCGGGCCGCTGGCGCCGCGCCACTGTCTCGTCCTCGCGCTGGCGAGCGGCCTCGGGGAAGAAGCGCTGTTTCGTGGCGCGCTCCAGCCCTCGCTCGGACTGTTCGGCGCGAGCCTGGCGTTCGGGGCGGTGCACTTCGCACCGCGTCGCGATCTGCGGCCCTGGAGCCTGCTCGCATTCGCGGCCGGGCTCGGGCTCGGCGCGCTCTTCGACGCGACCGGCAATCTGGTGGCGCCGGTCGTTGCCCACGCCACGCTCAATGCCGTGAACCTCAGCTACCTGGTGAGAGAGTACGGCGCAGAGGGGCGCGGCTGAAGCGGAAAGGGGCGCCCGCTCAGTCTGCGGCGGCGATCACGTCGATCTCGATGCGGGCGCCGAGCGGGAGCGCCGCGGCCTGCACCGTCGAGCGCGCGGGCTTTGGCTCGCCCGTGAAGTGCTGCGCGTAGACGGCGTTCATGCGCGCGAAGAGGGAGAGGTCCGTGAGGTAGACGGTGGAGCGCAGCACGCGGCCGAGCGAGCTGCCCGCAGCTTCGAGCACGGCCGCCAGATTGAGGATCACGCGCTCGGTCTGCGCCTCGATCTCGCCCTCTACGAGCCGGCCGGTGGCCGGATCGAGGGGCACCTGGCCCGAGGCGAAGACGAGGCCGCCATGGACGACCGCCTGCGAATAGGGCCCGACGGGCGCCGGCGCCGCGCCGGTGCGGATCTCGCGCACTCCCCGGCTCTCCTAGCCCTCGGTGGGCTCTTCCTCGTCGTGGAGCAGGCGCTCCTCGAGCACGCGCAGGATGTAGCCGAGTAACAACAGATTCGGAAGGCGCTTCCGGGTGTCGCCATCGATGCCCTCGGCGCTGCCGAAGTCTTCACCGTACTCGTTGAAGAACTCGAGGGTGTCGAAAGGGACGTTCTTGGCGAGCATGTCGTTGATCTGATCCACCTTCAGCTCGGTGAACAGATCGGCAAGCTCCCAGGCCAGCTCGGAACGAGTCATCGGGGTCTCCAGACGGGGAGGGCCGTCGGTCGAGGCGTCTTCGAGCCGGCCAGCGAGGTGCTGTAAACAGCCGCGAACGCTGACGATCGTGCCATCCGGCGACGGCGCTTGTCAACGTAGTGGATCGAGAAAAACCACGAGCCCAGAAACGGGAGCGGCGTTCGCAGCCGCACCTTCGCGGTGAACCGACGAGGGGACGGCTCTGTCGGCGGGGAGATGCCGCCGCACGGCGGTGTCGCTCGAAGCGGCGTCCCGAGGCAAGAAAATTCGCCCTGCGCGCGCGCTGCGCGCGAAAAGCCGAAGGCCCCGAGCGGCTCACGCCGGCTCGGGGCCTCGGATCGTCCTGCAGGGCCCTTCGGGCAGGGCCCCTCGCGAGAGCATTGGTCGGGGCGACTGGATTCGAACCAGCGACCTCTTCGTCCCGAACGAAGCGCGCTACCAGGCTGCGCCACGCCCCGAGCCAGTGGCCGGAGTATGACCGCGCTCGCTCCGGGTCTCAAGCGGCAGCCGGGCGGCCGCCCTGCCACCGCGGCGCCTCGAACGGGTAGGATGCGCGATGCCTCCGATCTCCCCGGCCGGCTTTGCGGCCCTCGCCGGGGCCTTGCTGCTCGTGGCCTTTGCCTTCGTCAGCCTGCGCCCGCACGCGGTGGTGCGGCATCCGGCGCTCGTGCTGGCGCTGATCGGGATCGTGAGCGCCGCGTCCGTCGCGGTGCTCGTGCGCCGCGATCCGCCCGGCCTGCGCCTCTCGATCGATCCGTCCTCCGAGCCGCTGCTGCCGGCCGGCGATCCGGCCCGGGACATCTACCAGGCGGCGGTGCGCGATTTCGGCGACGACGAGGTCTTCGTGATCGCGATGGAGACGCCGGACGTCTTCACGGCCGAGGCGCTCGGGAGGCTCCGCCGCGTCTCGGACGCGATCGAGCGCCTTGCCGGCGTGCGGCACGTGCAGAGCCTCGCGGACGTCACGTCCTTTCGCTGGGATGCGGCCTCGGAAGCGGTCGAGGTGCACCCGTTCATCGAGGCCGTGCCGGACGATCCCCGACTGCTGGCCGAGCTGCGGGCGCGGGCCCTCGCCGATCCCCTCTACCGGCGAACGGTCGTCTCCGCCGATGGGCGCACAGCCGCGCTCAACGTCTCGTTTCGCAAGATGACGGATCGCGAGTTCATCGCGGCCGGTCTCGACGCCCGCATCGGCGAGATCCTCGCCGCCGAGAGCGGCCAGGACGTGCGCTTCCACGTGGCCGGGCGCCCGCACGTCAAGACGAACGTCTATCGGACGATGGTGACCGATCTGCGCCTGCTGATTCCGCTGGCGGTGGTGGCGATGTCTCTCGTGCTGGGTGTGTCTTCGGGCTCCGTGCGCGGCGTCGTGCTGCCGATCGGGAGCGTCCTCGTGGCCGTGCTCTGGACCTTCGCGGCGCTGGCGCTGCTGCAGCGGCCGCTCACGATCCTGACGACGCTGCTCGGCCCGAACCTCATCGTCGTCGGATCCGTCTACGGCGTGCACGTGCTGGCGCGATTTGGCGAGGACGCGGCGGCGTGCGGCCATGCGCAGCTCGCTGCCGAACGCTGCCTGCGGCACGTCGTGCTCCCGGTGCTGGTCTCTGGCGCCACGACCGTGATCGGCTACGGCTCGCTGCTGATCACGGACGTGCCCGCCGTCTT
>CAYOIG010000275.1:0-3358 GCA_964403915.1 uncultured Myxococcaceae bacterium | reverse complement strand
GGCTGCGGCCGCCGGCGTCGCCTTCTGCGCCTCGACCTCCTGCTCGAGCGCTGCGACCGCAGCCGCGACGGCGGGATGGGCCCGGAACGCGCTGCGCAGGCCCTCGTCGACGAGGCTCCACATCCACGAGAGCGCCTGGTGGCGGCGCCGCGCCTCGAGCTCCCCCGAGGCCGCGACGGCCTTTCGATGGGCGAGCACCATCTCCCAGACCGCCCCGACCCCCTCGCCGGTACGGGCGCTGGCCGCGACCACCGGCAGCTCCCAGGTCGGCGAAGCGGGCCGCAGCAGGGACATGGCGCGGGCGTATTCGGCCCGGGTGCGCTCGGCCGCTGCGCGCTGCTCGCCGTCGGCCTTGTTGACGACGAGGCCGTCCGCGAGCTCGAGCACGCCTTTCTTGATCCCCTGCAGCTCGTCACCTGCGCCCGGCTGCAGCAGCACGAGGAAGAAGTCGACCATCGACGCGACGCTCACCTCGCTCTGGCCGATGCCCACCGTCTCGACCAGCACGGCCTCGAAGCCCGCCGCCTCGCACACCAGCATCGCCTCGCGCGTGCGCTGGGCGACGCCGCCGAGAGAGCCTCCCGATGGTGAGGGCCGGATGTAGGCCCTCGGCTCGCGGGCGAGCTGCTCCATGCGCGTCTTGTCGCCGAGGATGCTGCCGCCCGTCACCGGGCTGCTCGGATCCACGGCGAGCACCGCAACCTGCAGCCCGCGTTCGATGAGGTGAAGGCCGAGCGCCTCGATGAAGCTGCTCTTGCCGACGCCGGGCGTCCCGGTGATACCGACGCGGATCGCGTGTCCCGTGAAGGGTACGAGCTCCTCGAGCACGGCCTGGCCGAGCGACGCGCGGTCGGAGCGCGTGCTCTCGAGCAGCGTGATGGTCTTCGCGACCGTTCGGCGGTCTCCCGCGCGCACGGCGTCGCGAAGCGCTTCGACCGACGGCGCGGCCGCCGTCATCCCCGCCGCGCGCGAATGGCCGCCAGCACCTCCGCGGCCGCCTCGGGAACGGGGGTGCCGGGGCCGAAGACCGCCGCCACGCCCGCCTGCTTCAGGAATGCGTAGTCCTTCGGCGGAATCACGCCCCCCACGACGACCAGGATCTCGTGCGCCCCCTGCGCGCGCAGCTCGGCGATGAGCTGCGGCACCAGCGTCTTGTGCCCGGCCGCCTGGCTCGAGACGCCCACCACGTGCACGTCGTTCTCGATGGCCTGGCGCGCCGCCTCGGCCGGCACCTGGAACAGCGGCCCTACGTCGACGTCGAAGCCGAGATCGGCAAAAGCCGTCGCGATCACCTTCATCCCGCGGTCGTGGCCGTCCTGGCCGAGCTTCACCACCAGGATGCGCGGCCGGCGCCCCTCTTCGGCCCCGAAGGCCGCAACGTCGCGCCGCACCTTCTCGAACTGCTCATCGCCCTGGTACACGCTCGCGTACACCCCCGCCACCGTCCGAATCTCCGCCCGGTGACGCGTATACACCCTTTCCAGCGCCTCGGAAATCTCGCCCACGGTCGCCCGAGCGCGCGCCGCGGCGACCGCAGCCTCCAGCAGGTTCCCCTGCCCGTTCTTCGCCAGCTCCGCGAGCCGCTCGAGGGCGCTCTCGACGGCACTCGAATCGCGCGTCGCGCGGATCCGCTGAAGGCGGGCTATCTGGGCGTCGCGCACCGCGCTGTTGTCGATGTCGCGAACATCGATCGGCTCCTCCTGCCCGAGCCGATACTTGTTGACGCCCACGATGACGTCGTCACCCCGGTCGATGCGCGCCTGGCGGCGCGTGGCGCACTCCTCGATGCGGAGCTTCGGCATGCCGGCCTCGATGGCCTTCGTCATGCCGCCCAGCGCCTCGACCTCGTCGATCAGCTTCCTGGCCTCCGCTGCGATGCTCGCCGTCAGCGACTCCATGAAATACGAACCGCCCCACGGGTCGATCACGTGCGGAATGCCGCTCTCCTCGGCCAGGATCAGCTGCGTATTGCGCGCGGTGCGTGCCGTGTGATCCGTGGGCAGGCCCACCGCCTCGTCCATCGCGTTGGTGTGGAGAGACTGCGTGCCGCCGAAGACCGCGGCCATGGCCTCGATCGTGGTGCGGATCACGTTGTTCATCGGATCCTGCTCGGTCAGGCTCCATCCCGACGTCTGGCAGTGCGTTCGCAGCATCGAGGACGCCGGCTTCTTCGGCCCGAAGGGCCGCATGAGCTCGGCCCAGAGGCGGCGCGCGGCCCGCATCTTGGCGATCTCCATGTAGAAGTTCATGCCGATCGCCCAGAAGAAGGAGAGCCGCCCTGCGAAGGCGTCGACGTCGAGGCCCTTCGAGAGCGCCGCGCGTACGTATTCGAGGCCGTCCGCCAGCGTGAAGCCGAGCTCCAGCACCGCGTTCGCGCCCGCCTCCTGCATGTGGTAGCCGCTGATCGAGATCGAGTTGAACTTCGGCATGTGCTTCGCCGTGTATTCGATCACATCCGCAACGATCCGCATGCTCGGCGCAGGCGGATAGATGTAGGTGTTGCGGACCATGAACTCTTTCAAGATGTCGTTCTGGATCGTCCCGGTCAGCTTCTCGAGCGGGACACCCTGCTCTTCTCCCGCCACGATGAAGCAGGCGAGCACCGGCAGCACCGCGCCGTTCATCGTCATCGAGACCGACATCTGGTCGAGCGGGATGCCGTCGAAGAGGATCTTCATGTCCTCGGCCGAGTCGATCGCGACGCCCGCCTTGCCGACGTCGCCCTGTACGCGCGGGTGATCGGAGTCGTAACCGCGGTGGGTGGCGAGATCGAAGGCCACGGAGAGACCCATCTGCCCCGCCGCGAGGTTGCGCCGGTAGAAGGCGTTCGATTCCTCGGCGGTCGAGTAGCCGGCGTATTGCCGGATGGTCCAGGGGCGGTTGGCGTACATCGTCGCCCGCGGTCCGCGCAGATACGGAAAGACTCCCGGCAGCGTGTCGAGACCCTCGAAACCCTCGAGATCCGCCGCCGTGTAGAGGGGCTTGATGGGAATTCCTTCTGCCGTCTGCCAAAGGAGCCGGTCGGGGTCCTCGCCGCCGAGCTCCTTCGCGGCGAGCTTCCGCCATGCAGTGAGGTCGGCGGTCTCCCGCGAGTCATCTCCCATCTTCAGGCTCTCCTGTCTCTTCCGTCTTGCGCTTCGGTTCGTTTCCGGGGTCGGTCGCTCGCCGCGCCCGAGAGCCGACGGTAGCCCTGCGTGGGCCCTACATCGATCTCCGGTACTGCCCGCCCACTTCGAAGAGCGCCGTCGTGATCTGTCCGAGGCTCGCAACCTGCACGGTCTTCATGAGCTCGCCGAAGACGTTGCCGCCCGCGCGGGCCACCGCCTGCAGGCTCGCCACCGCCGCCGGTGTGCGCTGC
>CAYOIG010000274.1:0-2705 GCA_964403915.1 uncultured Myxococcaceae bacterium | reverse complement strand
GGCGTCGGCAAGCTGGTCTGGCTCGATCGCGACGGCGGTCTCGTGGGCCCCGGCGGCGTGCGCCTCTCCTTCGTGCACCTGGAGGAGCTCCAGCACTACCTCGCGACCGAGGGCGCGAAGGCGCGCCGTCTCGCGCTGCTTCGCGAGGTGGAGCGCATGCTGGCGGGCGGGATTCCGGCGGTGAACGTCTGCTCGCTCGAAGGTCTCGCCGACGAGCTGTTCACCTACGCGGGCTCCGGCACGCTCTTCACGCGCGAGCGCTACATGCACGTGCGTCGCCTCGGCATCGACGACTTCGATGCCGCAGCGGATCTGCTGCGACGCGGCGTCGAAGAGGGCTACCTCGCGCCGCGCAATGACGAGGAGGTCGATCAGGTGCTGGCGAGCGGCTTTGGCGCCTTCGTCGAAGGCACGCATCTCGCGGGGATCGGCGCGCTGCTGGTGGACGACGGCTCGCGCCTGGCGGAGATCGCCTCGCTCTACACGCTGACGCGGTTTCTCGGTGAGGGAGTGGGTGGCCACCTCGTCGCCTACGCCCTCGAGCGTGCCGCCGTGCTCGGCCTCACGGCAGTCTTCGCCTGCACCACCGCGGAGCGCGTGGCGGCGTTCTTCCTGCGGCAGGGCTTCCGCGAGGTGGCTCAGTCGGAGGTGCCGCCCGCGAAGTGGAAGGGCTACGACGCCGGGCGGCGCGCGCGCGTGCGCTGCCTCCGGTGCGAGATCCCCGCCTCAGGCGCGTGACGCCTCCCACTGCCTCGGAAACTCCCGAAAGCGCTGCGGTACGCGGCGCACGTCCTGTACCACCTCGCGTACGAGGGCCGGAGGGGTGCCGTCCGGGAAGCCGAGGGCGATCGCATCCGAGAGCCCGCCGAAACGCTTCTCGATCGCAGCACCGATCTCGCGGTAGCTGCCGACGGCGGCGAAGGTGTGCACCACGTCGTCCGAGATCTCCTTCGCCATCTCGTTCCAGCGGCCCTCCTTCGACAGGCGATGGAGCTTCTCGGCCAGATCGTGCCAGCCGTGTAGGTGCAGCACGCCGGCGTAGGTGCGGGTCGAGCCGTAGAAGCCGAGGCGATAGCGCACCCAGTCCATCATCTTGCGCACGGCCTCGTCGTCGGCGCCGGTGGCGACGAAGCCGCCGCCCCAAACCTGGAAGCTCTCGCGCGAGCGACCCGACTTCGCGAGCCCCTCCTCGACGTTCGGGATCGCGACCTCCTCGAGGTAGCGGCGCGTGCAGAAGCCGTGCAGACGGACGCCATCGCAGACGCGGCCGGCGAGCTTCATCATGTCGGGGCCGACGGCCGCGATCATGATCGGGATAGGCGGCATGCCCGAGGGGGGCGGTGAGAACTCGGGCGTCATCAGCGAGAAGCGGTAGTGCTGGCCCTCGTAGCGCAGGGGCTCGCGCTTCTCCCAGCAGCGCCAGATGGCGCGCAGCGACTCAACGTACTCGCGCAGCCGCGGGACGGGCGGGCCCCAGGGCACGCTGAAGCGCCGCTCGTTGTGGCCCTTCACCTGCGTGCCGAGGCCGAGCACGAAGCGCCCGCGCGAGTTCGTCTGCAAGTCCCACGCGAGGTTCGCCGTCACCATGGGGCTGCGCGGGAAGGCCACGGCGATGGCCGTGCCGAGCTCGATGCGCTCGGTGGCGAGCGCCGCAAAGGCGAGCGGGATGAAGAGATCGTTCGCGATCTCGCTGCTCATGATCGCGTCGAAGCCTGCGGCCTCGGCGGCACGCGCGGCGCCTGCGATCGCGCGCCAGTCGGCGTGGGGGATGGACGTCTCGACGCGCATGCGGCCCTCCTTCGTTGGAAGGGCGAGTATACGCTGCGCGGCTCGGCTTTCGGGGCAGGGCGCTGCCGGGGCTCGGGAGACGGTGACGGACGTTCCCGGGCCCCGGGGCTCGTAGAGAGCGGCGGTGGGTGGTGCTGGCTCTGCCCCGCTACGCGAGCGGCCTGCGCCGCGCCGTGATGGCCAGGCCGACGCTCCCGAATCCGAGCAGGAGGAGTGTTCCGGGCTCCGGGACGTAGCAGATCGTGGACACGTCGATCTCGCCGATGTTGGCCGACTCGGGGAAATACAGATGGATGATCTCGTACTGCGGATTCGGCTGGATCACGAGCATCCATTCGTAGGTGTACCAGTGGTCACCGCCCGAGCTCGGTCCGTGGTCTGCAACGCCACCGGCCTGTGAGGATCCGCCCGGCGTCGTGGTCGGCGGGCCGCTCGCGGCCTTGTCCGAGGTGTACTGGAGGTGGATGGCCTTCTGCGGGCGCGGTATCGGATCGTTGGGAATGAAGAGATCGAAGCCGCCTCCCGTGATGTCGACGTGCCAGGTGTTGACGCCCGTGAGCCCCGGTCCGTTGGGCTCGAACTGGGGCGAGGCGCCGACGGGCGTGAACAGAGGCGCTCCGTAGGGGTTGTTGACGTGTGCGGGTGTCATCGTTCCGGGCGGATTGCCCCAGAACTCCCACGCCACGCTCGTAATGCTGCCGCCGGCCCATTGCGGATCACCCGGATTCGCCACCCAGGGCGGCGTGAAGTCCGAGATCGCCCGGCTCGGCATTGCGATCAAGAGAACGAGTCCAAAGCCAAACAGTGCGCGCTTCATCTGCGGTCTCCTTCCCTCCGTGAGCGGGAGGTTCCGTGCTCACGGTGGCGGCCAGGGGACGCCGCGTGCGACCTGCAGTGTGGCGTGCCGCCAACCGCGA
>CAYOIG010000273.1:0-10959 GCA_964403915.1 uncultured Myxococcaceae bacterium | reverse complement strand
GGTGCTCCCGCCGCAGCTCCACGTCCGGGGAGAGGTCGAGGTGAGCTTCGAGCTCGCAGGCCCGCTGCGACCGTGATGGCATGCCGCCCGGCCCCGGGCCCGGCCCCGGGCCCGGCGGCGAGCCCTCCTCCGCCATGTCGCTCTCTCTCTTCGCCGTCACCGCACCCGGGCTCGAGACCGTCACGGCGGGCGAGCTCGAGCAGCTCGGCATCCGGGTCGCAGCCGTTACGTCCGGCGGTGTCGAATTCGAGGGCACGCACGAAGATCTCTGGCGGGCGAACCTCGAGCTGCGCAGCGCCGGCCGCATCCTGCTGCGTGTGGGGAGCTTCCGGGCCACCGGCTTCGACGATCTGCGCCGGCATGCGGCACGCCTGCCCTGGGAGGGCTTCCTCGCGCGGGGCGACGCCCTCTCGCTCCGCGTCTCCTGTCACAAGTCGCGCCTCTACCATTCGGGGGGCGTGGCGCAGCGCATGGCACAGGCGATCGCCGCGCGGCTCGGATTCGAGCCGCAGCGCGCCGTCGCGGAGAGCGACCTCGCAGATGCGTCGCCGTCCGCCGCCCCGGTGGCAGGGCCTCGAGCTCAGCTCGTGCTGGTGAGGCTCGACCACGATCGCTGCACCGTGAGCGTGGATGCCTCGGGAGAGATGCTCCACCGGCGCGGCTACCGCGAGGCCACGGGCAAGGCGCCGCTCCGGGAGAACATCGCGGCGGCGCTGCTGCTCGCCTCGGGCTGGGATGCGCGGACGCCGCTGCTCGATCCCTTCTGCGGCGCGGGGACCATCGCCATCGAGGCGGCCCTCCTGGCGCGCCAGCGGGCGCCGGGCCGCGCGCGCCGTTTCGCCTTCATGGGCTGGCGCGACTTCGACGCCGCCGGCTACGAGAAGCTTCTCGCGGTGGCAGACGCGCGCGCTGCCGCGGCACCTCCGCCTCCGTCCATCCTCGCCTCCGATCGCGATCCGGGCGCCATCGTGGCCGCCCGCGCCAACGCCGCGCGTGCCGGTGTCGCGAACGATCTCGCGCTCTCGCAGCGAACCGTCTCCGACGTGGCGCCGCCTCCGGGGCCGGGCTTCGTGGTCACGAACCCTCCCCACGGCGTGCGACTCTCGCGCGGCAGCGATCTGCGCAATCTGTACGCGAAGCTCGGTCAGATGCTCCGCGCGCGTTGCCCGGGCTGGCGCGTGGCGCTGCTCTGCCCCGGCCCGCGTCTGTGGAGCGCGTCGGGGCTCCTCCTCGAGCCGCGGCTGCGCCTGCTCCACGGGGGGGTTCGCCTGATGCTCGTCACGGGCGTGGTGCCCGTGGGCGCGTGAGGCGCACTGCGTGAGCGAGCCTTCGCCGACGCAGACCCTTCGCGTGCTCGGGCTCTCGCTCGGGCTGGGTGAGCCAGAGAGCGCGCTGCGTGCACGGGCGCTCGAGGCCGCGGGCCTCGGCCCGGAGCACCTCCGCGGCTTCCGGATCGCGCGCAAATCCGTCGACGCGCGTCGCCACGGCAGCGTGCGGCGGCTCCGCTTCGTCGTGCACGTGGATCTGGTGGTGGACGCCGGCCTGCGAACGGGCGCTCTCGAGCGCTCGCTTCGCGCCGGGCGCGTGGTGCCCGCACCGCCCCGCGGCAGCATTGCGGTGGAGGAGCGTCACGAATCCGTGTCGGGGGCGCGCGTCGTGATCGTGGGCGCAGGGCCCGCCGGGCTCTTCGCGGCGCTCGTGCTCGCCCGGAGCGGCATCGCGGCCACGCTGCTCGAGCGGGGGCCGGCGCTGCGCGAGCGCGGCCGCGCCCTCGCGCACTTCGACCGCACCCGTGATGCCGATCCCGAGCGCAACCTCCTCTTTGGCGAGGGCGGTGCCGGCACCTACTCGGACGGCAAGCTCTACACGCGCGTCGAGCATCCGCTCGAGGTGCCCCTGCTCGAAGAGCTCGTCGCCTGCGGCGCACCGCCCGAGATCCTCTACGACGCGCGCGCACACGTGGGCACCGACCGCCTGCACCGGATCCTGCCCGTGCTCCGAGCGCGTCTCGAGGCGCAGGGCGTTCGCTTCTGCTTCGATACCCGCGTCGAAGGGCTGGTGCTCCGCCGACACGAGACGTCGCCTTCCCGGATCGCAGCGCTTCGCACCAGCAATGGTGAGATCCCCTGCGACGCCGTCTTGCTCGCGCCGGGCCACAGCGCGCGGGATACCTGGCGCGCGCTCGCGGCGCAGGGCGTGGCCCTCGAACCGAAGCCCTTCCAGCTCGGCGTTCGGGTCGAGCATCCCCAGCGGCTGATCGACACTGGACGCTACGGCACCGGGCCCGACGCGAAGCGGCTCGGTCCGGCCTCGTATGCGCTGGTCTGCAAGGCCGAAGGCGAGCTGCCGGCAACGTACAGCTTCTGCATGTGCCCGGGCGGACAGATCGTGGCGAGCGTGAGTGCGCCCGAGCTGCTCTGCACCAACGGCATGAGCAACTCGCGCCACTCTTCGCCCTTCGCGAGCGCAGCGCTCGTCACCACCCTCGGTCCCCGCGAGTTCGGGGCCGAAGTCTTCGGCGGCGTCGAGCTGCAGGAGGATCTCGAGCGTGCCGCCTTCGAGGCTGGCGGCAGCGACTACTCCGCACCGGCGCAGCGCGCGCAGGACTTCCTCGCCGGCCGCGAGAGCCCGAGCCTCGGGCGCACCAGCTACCGCTTCGGAACGCGGCCGGGGCGGATCGACCGACTCCTGCCCCCGACCGTGGTGGCGGCGATTTCACGCGCGCTCACGCGTTTCGAGCGTCAGATTCCGGGCTTCGCCGGACCCGAGGCCCTGCTCGTCGGCATCGAGAGCCGCAGCTCCAGCCCCATCCGGCTGCCGCGTGATCCGGAGCGCTTCCGCGCGCGCGGCTTCGCCAATCTCTTTCCGTGCGGCGAGGGGGCGGGCTACGCGGGCGGCATCATGAGCGCCGCCATCGACGGTGCGCGCGCGGCGCAGGCCCTACTTCGTCTCGGCATCCCATCGAGCTGATCGGGCGCGGCCGCTACCAGCCCGCTCCGAAGACCATCTCCACGCCCAGGTTGAGGAGCGAGAGCAGCACGCTCGCCCACACCGCAGGGAGAAATCCCCTGATCTCGACGCCTGGCACGACGGCCGCGACGAGCTTCAGCATGAGCCCGTTCACCACCAGCAGGAAGAGACCGAGGGTCACGAGCGTGAGCGGCAGTGTCAGCACGACCGCGACGGGACGCACGAAGGCGTTGACGAGGCCGAGCACCACGGCGGCCAGCACGGCCGACGTTGCGTCCGAGATGTCGAAGTTCTCGACGAGGTTGGCCACGAGCAGGAGCAGCGCGGCCGTGACGAGCACGTGTGCGAGAAAGAGCACCATGGCGCCATTCTAACCCCTCATCGCGCCGTCGTGTACGCTGAAGTAGAGAATTCTGGAAGGGGCCCCATGATCGATCTCTACACGGCCGCGACCCCGAACGGGTGGAAGGTCTCGATCCTGCTGGAGGAGCTCGGTCTCCCCTACGAGGTGAAGGCGCTCCGCCTCGACCGGCTCGATCAGAAGCAGGAGGATTTCCTGCGCATCAACCCGAACGGGCGCATCCCCGCCATCGTCGATCGCGACGAGGGCGACTTCGCGGTCTTCGAATCCGGCGCCATCCTTCTGTATCTCGCCGAGAAGACCGGCCGCTTCCTGCCGCAGGAGCGCAAGGCCCGCTCCGTCGCCGTGCAATGGCTGATGTTCCAGATGGGCGGGGTGGGCCCGATGCAGGGGCAGGCCAACGTCTTCTTCCGCTATGCGCCGGAGAAGATCGAGTTCGCGATCCAGCGCTATCAGAACGAGACCAGGCGTCTCTATGGCGTCCTCGACCGGCGACTCGGCGAGACCGAATACCTGGCGGGCGACTACTCCATCGCCGACATGGCGACCTGGCCCTGGGTGTCGATCCACGACTGGGCAGGGGTCTCGATCGATGGCCTGCCGAACCTCGGGCGCTGGCTGGCCGCCGTGGGCGAGCGACCCGCCGTTCAGCGCGGTCGCGCCGTGCCGCAGCGCCCGGAGACGAAGCTGGACCCGCAGGAGTACGCAAAGGCGGGGGCCAAGATCCTCGTCTGAAGCGCGGCTGCTCGCTTCGCGCAGGCGGCTGCGGAGGGGCCCCACCCCGGGGCGCCTCCCCCCGGCCCGCTCAACCACTGCCGCCGGCCTGCCGATCCGTTGCGCGGGCCCGAACCGGGCCGCGAGCGGTCCATGTCGCGCAGTTGGCGAGCCCAGACGGCGGACGACGCCGAGAATCTGCCTGCGCTCCAGCGCAGGATCGGGACGCCCTTGTTCGCCCTCGTGGCCTGCCTGGTGCTGCTCACGGCCGCCGGCTCGATTCATGCGCTGCTGGAGATGCGGGCCGTGAGCAGGGAGCTGGCTCGCATCGAGTCGGTGGACGTCGCGGAGCAGTCGGCCGTGCGCACGCTCGTGCGCGCCAGCGAGGAGGGCTTCTTGCGCCGAAGCCTCGTCGTGAGCGGCGGCGCATTCACGGCCGGTCTCGTGATCTCGGCGCTTCTGCTACGGCGGATTCTCGAAACGCTGCGGCGCGGAATCGCGCGGTGCGAGGCCTCCGAGGCCGAGCTTCGGCGCAGCGAGGCGCGGCTGCGCGCGATCCTCGATGCCTCCGTGGATCCCATCGTCACCATCGGAGGCGACGGCCTGATCCGCAGTGCGAGCCGTGCCTTCGGACGCGTCTTCGGCTGGGAGCCCGGCGAGCTGGTGGGCCAGAACGTGGCCGTGCTCATGCCCGAGCCCCATCGCTCCCAGCACGATGCCCATCTCGCCCGCCACCTGCAGACTGGGCATACGGCCGTCGTCGGCCGGCTGCGCGAGGTCGAGGCCGAACGCCGCGATGGCAGCGCCTTTCCGTGCGAGGTGTGGGTCAACACGGTCGAGGTGCCGCCCGGCGACGAGCCCCTGTTCTGCGGCGTGCTGCGCGACATCACCGAGCGCAGTCGGGCGGAGCGCCGGCTCCAGGAGTATGCGAGCCATCTCGAAGTGGCGAACCTCGAGCTCGCCGATTCGTCCAAGGCCCTCCGGGACGTGATCGATCAGCTCCGCCACTCCAACGAAGACCTCGACGAGTTCGCCTACGTCGCATCTCACGACCTCAAGGAGCCGCTGCGCGGCATCCACAACTACGCCGGGTTTCTGCTCGAGGATTACGGCGCCGTGCTCGACGCAGAAGGCAAAGGGCGGCTCGAGACGCTCTCGCGGCTCGCGCAGCGCCTCACGGAGATGATCGACGGCCTGCTCGAGTTCTCGCGGCTCGGGAGGACGAAGCTCAAGATGGCGCGTACCGATCTCCATGCCGTCGTCGGCGAGGTCATCGAGTCGCTGCAGATCATGCTGCGCGAGCACGGGGTCGAGGTGCGCCTGCCCGAGCGTCTGCCCACGGTCGTCTGCAGCGGCGTCCTCGTGGCCGAGGTCTTCCGGAACCTGATCGAGAACGCCATCAAGTACAACGAGAAGCCCGAGCGCTGGGTCGAGATCGGTTTCCAGGCGCAAGGCGTGGCGTCGCGCGGGAGGCCGCCGTCGCCCACGCTCTACGTGCGAGACAACGGCATCGGGATCCGCGAGCGCCATTTCGAATCCGCATTCCGGATCTTCAAGCGTCTCAACGGCCGCGACCGCTTCCCCGGTGGCACGGGCATGGGCCTCACGATCGTGAAAAAGATCGTGGAGCGGCACGGTGGGCGGATCTGGATCGAGTCGCTGCCTGGCGAGGGCAGCACCTTCTACTTCACGCTGGGCGCGGAAGGCTGATCCATGTCGAGACGCACGGGCGGGACGCTACTGATCGTCGAGGATAGTCCGGAGGATCTGGAGACGACGCTGCGCGCGCTGCGCAAGACCGGCTTCGAACGTCCGGTGGCTCACTGCGCCGACGGCGACGAGGCCCTCGACTATCTGCACCGCAGAGGGCGTTTCGGTGCTCCGGGCGCCGCGCCGCGGCCGGCGCTCGTACTGCTCGACCTCAACCTGCCCGGAACGGGCGGGCGCGAGGTGCTCACCGAGGTCAAGTCGACGGAGCGGCTGCGCTCGATTCCGATCGTCGTCTTCACGACGTCGGGCGCCGCGCGTGACGTCGACGCCTGCTACCGCGCCGGCGCCAATGGATACGTGCAGAAGCCCGCCGGCGTCGATGAGCTCGTGACCGCGCTCGGAAGGCTCGAGGATTTCTGGTTTGGCGTTGCGCGCCTGCCGACGCCCGAGAGGGAGGGGCTCCGATGAACGCAGAGCGAACACCGCTTCGCATTCTGATCGTCGACGACTGCCGGGAGGACCGCGAGCTCTATCGCCGTCTGATCGCCCGGGGCTTCGATCAGGAGCACATCGTCGCGGAGACCGAGACCGCAGAGGAGGCGCTCGCGCGCATTGCCTCGGCCGAGCCCCATTGCATCGTGCTCGACTACCGGCTTCCCGATGGCGACGGCCTCTCGTTTCTCTCGGCACTCCGGCTGGCCCACGGAGAGGGCAGGATTCCGGTGGTGATGCTCACCGGGGGTGGTGACGAGAGCGTTGCGGTGCAGGCGATGAAGCGCGGCGCGCAGGACTACCTGACCAAGAGCTCGGTCACGGCCGAGTCGCTGCGGCGTGCGATCCGCGGCGCCATGAAGCGTGTCGCTGAGGAGCAGCAGCTCCGGCGCTCGGCCAGCATCGATGAGCTGACGGGCGCCTGCAACCGGCGCTGGCTGCTGGAGCGTTTGCGCGAGGAGGCGGTACGCGCACGGCGCCACCGGGCGCCCCTGTGCGTGCTGATGCTCGATCTCGATCACTTCAAGCGAGTGAACGACTCCTTCGGCCACCGGATCGGCGACGCGGTGCTGGAAAACGTGGGGCGCCTGCTGCGCAGCACGCTGCGCGCGGGCGACTTCGCGGGCCGCTATGGCGGCGAGGAGTTCTGCGTCGTGCTCACGGAGACGCCGCTCGCGGGTGCCAGGGTCGTGGCCGAGAGGATCCGGCGCCAGATCTCGGCGCTGACGGTGCGCGCGCCGGACGGTGTCGCCGTACGGGTTGCGTGCAGCATCGGCGTAGCGGAAGCCGACACGGGCCGCGACGTGATGGAGGCGATCGAGCTCGCAGACCGGGCGCTGTATCGCGCGAAGGCCACCGGCCGCGATCGCGTGGAGCTCGCGCCGCCGCCGCTCATGCCTGGGGCCACGACGAGCCCGGCCTGAGCGTCAGTCGGAGAGGCTCCGGTCACGCTCTTCCCAGCCTCCCGTCGGGCCACGGAATATGAGGATCCGGCGCGGCGTGGTGAGCGTCACGAGATTCGCCTTCGCGACGAGCGACTCTGCCCGCTCCCCGAGATCCATGCGGGCCGCGAAGAAGCCGCCCGCAAAGGGAGAAACGCCGAGGGCCCGGCGATCCGTGAGTATGACGCCAACGTTCTCGCCGATCGCAGTGTCGAGCACCATCTCGCGCGGGCCGAGGCTCGACTCCACGAGATTGCCGCTGCCGCCGTCGAAGCCGAAGGCGCGCTTGGCCGTCGTCACGAGCGCCACGCGGTCGCCGAGCAGGACGGATGCCGGCGGCTGCTCTCCCTGACGAAAGCGCGCCTCCTGCCAGGCGGCGGAGTTCGTAGCCACCAGCAACAGCCGGCGGCTCGTGATCACCGCGCCCACGCGCCCGCGGGTCGCGTGCCAGAGCACCTTCTCACCGAGCTCGAGATCCTGCTCGATCTGACCACCGCCCGTGGCGTCGATGGCGAGCAGCGTTCGCGGCAGCACGATGATCTCGAGCAGCTCGGCGAGCGGCACCTGGCTTCCCGGGTCGAACGCCTCGAAGGCTGCGGCAGGCAGAGGGAGCGGGAGCCCGCAGGCTGCGAGGGCGGCGCACAGAACGCCCGCCCGGAGCTCCGCATGGCGCGGCCGCATGGGCAGCAGCCGCCTAGAAGAGCGGCGTCTCTTCGTCCGGGGCGTACGAGGTGATCTCACAGTCGAGGGGGATCACCTTGAAACTGGGGCGCTCGTACACGGAGTCAGGCGCGGCCATCGGGGTCCTGGGTTCCATGCCACGAGCATACCGGGTAACCAGCGCTCCCCTCAAGCCCGGCCGGTGAAAGCCCGATCTCATCCCCGGTCCAGCCCGCCATCCGCGCTCACGCCCGCTTTCGGAGCTCGAACGCCTGCTCGGGGAGGAAGGATGAGCTTCACGGAGTCGCCCGAGATCACGGAGAAGTCGCTGCTCGAAAGGGTGGACGCGCACTTGCAGGCGCACGATGCGCGGCTCCCGGTGATCGACCAGATCGGCATGCGGGTGCGCTGTGTGGTCGCGTCCGGGGACTTCGATCTGCGCGAAGTCGAGACGCTCATCAACCAGGATCCGGCGCTTGCGGCCGCCGTGCTGCGGGGCGCCAACTCGGCCTTCCATCGGGGCATCCAGAAGGTGCTCACCGTGGGAGACGCCGTTACGCGGATCGGTGCGCGGCAGGTTGCGAATCTCGTGCTGCTGGAGACGCAGCGCAAGAACTTCGTCTCGGATACGCGCGAGCTTCGGGAGCTCTTCCGCGCTCTCTGGCGTCACGCCGTGGCGAGTGCTGCCGGAGCGGAGTGGCTCGCGCGCCGGCTCCGCTTCGAGGAGATTGCCGACCACGCCTTCGTGGCGGGGCTGCTCCATGATCTCGGCAATCTGCTGCTCCTGCGCGTGATCGACGAGCTGCAGGCCGAGGAGCCGGAGGGGGAGAGACTCGGCGAGAGCCTCCTGCGCGAGATGCTTCGCAGCTTCCATGCCGACCGCGGTGCCGCGCTCATGCAGGCATGGGAGCTGCCCGAGATCTACTGCCGTGTGGCGCGCGAGCACCACGCCGAGCACTTCGACCCCGACGATGTGCTGCTCGTGGTGGTTCGCCTCGTCGACAAGGCGTGTGCCGGTCTCGGCCTCGGCGTCACCCACGAGCCGTGCCTCGACCTCGCCGACTCGCCCGAGGCGCGCTGTCTCGGGGCGTCCGAGCTGCTGCTCGCCGAGCTCACGCGGCTGCTCGAGGGCGCCCTCGAGCTGGCGGGCTGATCGGGCCGCACCACCCGCGAGGTTTGCCCCGCGGGGAGTCGTGCGCTCGGGCACAGGCGCTGCCTCACCCCCCGATCGGGCGCGCACAAAAAGACGCACCCAGGCGGGTTTTCCTTGCCGACGAGGGCCCTGTGGTGGCATTCTACTTACCGCTGTGTCAGTGCCTTTGGGGCAGTGCTGAGATCTGCCCACACGGCCCGGCCCGGCCCACTCGCGCGCAGCCTCGCGCGGGCTCTCTTGGACCCGAACCGCCGAAGGGGATTTCGATGCGAGGATGCCGACGCCTGATGCTCGTCGCTGCTGCACTGGTCGCGTTCGCGCTACCGGCCCGTGCCGTGGATTTCATCGAGTTCGAGTCGGGGCCGGTGCGCCCCGTCGCGCTCTCGGCCGACGGGTCGAAGCTCTACGTTGCGAATACCCCGGACGGCCGGCTCGAGATCTTCACGGTCGGCGCCGGCGGCATTGCGAAGTCGGCCTCCGTGCAGGTCGGCCTCGAGCCGGTGGCCGTGGCCGTCCGCAACGCGGCCGAGGTCTGGGTGGTGAACCACCTCTCGGACAGCGTCAGCATCGTCGATGTCGCATCGACACCGCCGCGCGTCGTGCGCACCCTGCTCGTGGGCGACGAGCCTCGCGACATCGTCTTCTCGGGCAATGGCCGCGCGTTCATCACCACGGCGCACCGCGGGCAGCACCGAACCGACGCCTCGATCGCCGGCGTTCCTGGCGCTGGCGATCCTCAGCTCACGACCGCCGGCGTGAACCGCGCCGACGTCTGGGTCTTCGACGGCGCGAGCCCGGGCTCCGCCCTCGGCGGCACGCCGCTGCGCATCGTGACCCTCTTTGGTGACACACCGCGCGCGCTGGCCGTGAGCCCCGATGGCAATACCGTGTATGCCGCGATCTTCCACTCGGGCAACCAGACCACGACGGTGTCCGAGGGCATGGTCTGCAACGGCTTCCTCGCCGCCGGTACCTGCACCAACTCGCAGGGCCTGCTCTCACCGGGCGGCAATCCCGGCCCCGACCGCGACGCGAGCGACGCCTCCGCGACCGCGCCCGAGGTGGGGCTGATCGTGAAGTACAACCCCGGCAGCGGGAAGTGGGAGGACGAGCTCGCTCGCGACTGGAGCCAGGCCGTCCGCTTCAACCTTCCCGACCGCGACGTCTTCGCGATCGATGCCACGACGCTCGGCCAGACCAGCCAGTGGTCGAGCGTGGGGACGATCCTCTTCAACATGGCCGTCAACCCCAGCGGGAAGATCTACGTCTCGAACGCCGAGTCGCGGAACGACGTGCGCTTCGAAGGCCCCGGCGTGTTTGCGGCGGGCTTCAAGACCCCCGGCGAGCCTGCCACGGTGCAGGGTCATCTCGCCGAATACCGCATCACGGTGCTCGACGGCGCGGCCGTCAACCCGCGCCATCTCAACAAGCACATCAACTATGCCATCCGCCCCGCGCCGGCCGGAACGGCCGCACACAGCGTCGCCACGCCGGTCGACATGGTGGTGTCGCCGGACGGCACGAAGCTCTACGTAGCGGCCTTCGGCTCGAGCAAGGTGGGCGTCTACGACACGGCGACGCTCGAGAGCGATACCTTCGATCCGACGCTCCAGAGCGCCCAGCACGTGACGGTGACGGGCGGCGGCCCGGCGGGTCTCGCGCTCGATACGGCCCGCAACCGCCTCTACGTGCTCACCCGCTTCGACAACTCGGTGTCGGTGATCGATCTCGCGACGAGTAGCGAGACCGCCCACGTCGCGCTCTTCAACCCCGAGCCGACCAGCGTCACGCAAGGCCGCTTCATGCTCTACGACGCCGCGGCAACGTCGAGCAACGGCGAGGCCTCCTGCTCGAGCTGCCACATCTTCGGCGACATGGACGACATCGCCTGGGACCTCGGCAACCCCGACGACTCGCAGGCGAGCAACCCGATGCCTATCCGGCTCTCCTTCGGCGCG
>CAYOIG010000272.1:0-3927 GCA_964403915.1 uncultured Myxococcaceae bacterium | reverse complement strand
GCTCTCCTCCACCTTCGACAGCGATCCTGAGCAGCTCTCGGGCGCCTTTGCGCTGCTGGTGCTGCGCTTCGTGCTCGGCGGCTTCCGGCTCGAATGCTTCGCCGGCGGCATGGGCCTCCTGACGCAGACGCTGGCGCGGGGCCTCGACGTGCTCTCCGGCTGCGAGGTGCTCCGCGTCGAGACGGCGCCCGGCGGCGCCCGCGTTCATTACCGCGCCGCGTCCGGCGAGCGCGAGGCCCTCGCCGATGCGGCGGTGGTCTGCGTGCCCGGCAGTCTCGTCGCGCCGCTGTGCCCCGCGCTCACCGCTGCCGAGCGCGACTTCTTCTCGAACGTCCACTACGTGCGCGGCATCATCGCCTTCCTGCTGCTGGAGAAGGCGCCGCCCACGCTGCCCTACTACGGCGTGGCCTTTCCGCGGCCCGAGGGCATCGAGCTCTATGGCCTTGCCGTCGATCACCACAAGCCGGGCGTGGCGCCCCCCGGCGCCGGCCTCGTGAACGTTGCGCTCACGGAGACGGCGGCGCAGCGGCTGTGGGAGGCCCCCGACGGCGACGTCATCGAGCACGTGCTGGCGAGCCTCGCACGCACGCCCATCGGCCGGCTCGCGCCGCACACCACGCTCGTTCACCGCTGGGTTCCCATGCTGCCCCAGTTCCGCGCCGGCTATCTGCCGCGCCTGGCCGCGTTTCTCGGACGACCCGGCAGCGCGCGCTCGGCACGCCTCGCCTTCGCCGGCGACTACCTCGTGGGGCCCTACACCGAGGCCGCGCTCACGAGCGGCCTGCGCGCGGCGGACGAGAGCGAGGAGGCGCTCGGGCCGTCCGCGGACGAAGGAGCGGGCAGACCATGAACGCGAAGGAGCGGATTGCCGCCGTGCTGGCGCTCGAGGCGCCCGACCGGGTTCCGGTGGGGCCCCTGCTCGACCATTTCGCCGCCACCTACACCGGCATCAGCAACGCCCGGCTGATGAACGATCCCGACGCGCGCGCGGCGGCCGTGCTGCAGACGATGCGCGAGCTCGGCCCCTGGGATCTGACGTTTCTCGCCGACACGGCGAACGCGGCGATCTTGAAGCGCGGCATCCCGCTGCGGATCCGCCTTCCCGGCAAGGAGCTGGGCGAGAACGAGATCCACCAATTCGAGGAGATCGAGTTCCTGCAGCCCGAGGACTACGACCGCGTGATCGAGCTGGGCTTCCTGCCCTTCACGCGCGACGTGCTCGCGCGGCTCTATCCCGAGGAGCGTCGCGGCGCGCTGCGCAGCGCGATCGGCATGTTAAGGGGGCTTCGCAAGACCCGGCAGGCGCGGCGGCGCGGGGAGCGCGCAGGGGCGGAGGTTGCCTGCTCTCTCTTCGCGCCGGGGCCCTTCATCGAATACTTCTCTTTCGGGCGCAGCATGGAGACGATGGCCCTCGACCTCTACGACCGCCCCGAGAAGGTGAAGGCCGCTGGGCTGCGCTGGGCCGAGACGCTCACGGGCTTCGCCCTGCGTCTGGTGTCGGCGATCGGCGTTCCGCGCGTCGTGCTCGGGCTCTCGCGCACCTCGCCGGCGGTGATCTCGCCGAAGCACTTCGAGGAGTTCGTGTGGCCGGGGCTGGAGATCATGGTGAACGGCCTGATCGACGCCGGCGTGACGCCGATCTTCCACTGCGACACCGACTGGACGCCGCTCTTCCCCGTCTTCCGCCGCTTTCCGGCGAAGAAGTGCATCCTCGAGCTCGACAGCCACTCGGACATCTTCGAGGCCAAGAAGATCCTCGGCGACCGCATGTGCATCATGGGCGACGTGCCGGCAACGCTCTTCGCGTTCGGATCGAAGGATGCCGTGCTCGCCTACTGCCGCCGTCTGATCGAGGAGGTGGGCAAGGGGGGAGGCTTCCTGCTCTCGTCCGGGTGCTCGATCCCCGCCAATGCGAAGCCCGAGAACGTGAGAGCATTGGTCGAGGCGGCGGAGGAGTGGGGCTGGTACTGAGCCGGAGATCGGCTCCGGACCGGGGTGCGGGGCGCTACGGCAGGAGCAGGCTCTCGACGTAGCGCTCCTCGAAGCCCGGATCGAGGTTCAGCTCGACGACCTCCATCTCGCGGGCGATCCGTTCGAGCTCGGCGAGCGCGCTGCGGTCGACGAGCGCGAGGTAGGCGCCGGCGAGAGAGGCGTTGCCCGCGGCCTCGATCTGCTCCGGCGCAAAGCCCGGCAGGAGGCCCGCGTCGATGGCCTGCCGGACGCCCGTGCGGACGCCGAGCCCGCCCGCGAGATGCAGCCGCCGCACGCGCTCGGGCGCGACGCCCTCCCGGACGAGAAGCGTGAGGATTCCCGCGGCGATGGCTGCCTTTGCCTGAAGCAATACCGCAACGTCCTGCTCGGTCACGAAGATCGGTCGCAGCCCCCGGCCGCGCGCCACCTGGAGCGCGAGGCCAGAGCCCGCGTGCTCGGACACGAGCTCCGGCACCGCGTGCAGCACGGCCGGATCGAAGCGCCCGGTGCGCGTCAGCAGGCCGGCGCGGCGCCCTTCCGCCAGCCACTCGACGTAGGCGGAGCCGCACAGGCCGGCGGCTCTTCCGCCGCCGATCACCTCGCATTCGGCGCGCAGCGGATCGCTGCGCAGCCGCAGGTGCTCGATCGCTCCGTCTCCGGCGCGCATCCCGCAGGCGAGCCCGGCGCCCTCGAAGGCGGGGCCGGCCGCGGTGGCGCAGGCGAGCGTGCGCCCGCCGTGACGGAGCACGATCTCGCCGTTCGTGCCTGCGTCGACGAGCAGGCTCGGCCCGTCGTCGTAGGCGAGCCCCGTGGCGAGCACGCCCGCGCAGGCATCGGCGCCGACGTAGGCTGCGGCGCCCGGCAGCAGGTGCACGGGCGCGTCGACGGCGCCGAGCCCCAGCGCCCGCGACGAGAGCACGCGATGCCCGAGAAAGACCGGTGTGAACGGCAAGGCCCCGAGCGCCGAGGGATCCTCGCCTGCGAGCAGGTGCAGCATCGTGGTATTGCCCGCGACCGAGATCGCGCCCACGCGGCTGGCCGCTTCCCCTGCCTTCGCGAGCGCCTCCGCGAGCAGCGGCGTGAGCGTCTCGATCACCAAGGCGGCCCGCAGCCGGCCGATCATCGCGGGATCGTCGCGACAGCGCTGGATGCGCGTCAGCACGTCGTCGCCGAGGTGCATCTGGCGGTTGAAGGCCGAGGTGGTGGCGCGCACCGCACCGTCCGCGAGATCGACCAGCGCGAGGGCCACGGTCGTGGTGCCGACGTCCACGGCGACACCGAGCTGCGACGCGGCCGCGAGCGGATCGTGGGCCCGCGCCACGCCGAGACGCAGCTCGCTCACCACCTGCGGCCGGTGAGAAAGGCGCGCACGCGGAGGGATGCGCAGCCGGACCGCTCCCCCGGCCAGCCGGTACTGGCAGGCGTGGAGCGCGCGGGGCTCCGGCCCGCCCTCGACGATCTCGCCGCTGCCGAGCCGGGCGACCCGGCCCGCGATCAGCTCGACGACGCAGCCCTGACACAGGCCCCGTTCGCCGCAGCGGGTGTTGAGCGGCTCGCCCTCGCGGCGCAGCCAGTCGGCGATCGAGAGGCCCTGCGCGCCCGGTGCCGGGAGCAGCGTCCGGCTCCCCTCGGGCAGGTCGAGCCGGACCTCTCTATCGTTCCGCGACGCCGGCGCCACGCCGGCCGACGCTAGCAGGAGCACGGCACATGGCGGAGCTGGAGTTGCTGACGGCGGCCATCGTGGCGGGAGAGCGCGACGCGGCCGTCGCGGCCACGCGCGCCGCCATCGCTGCGCCGGAGGATCCGCGCGCGATCCTCGGCGCCATGGTGGCGGCGATGGCCGAGGTGGGCGAGCGCTTCAAGCGCCGGGAGGTCTACGTACCGGAGATGCTGATCGCGGCGCGCGCCTTCAAGACGGCGCTTCCGCTGCTCGAGCCGCTGCTGGTGCAGGCGGGC
>CAYOIG010000271.1:0-2031 GCA_964403915.1 uncultured Myxococcaceae bacterium | reverse complement strand
ACGCCGAGGCGCGCGGAGCGGTGCGGGCCTTGCTCGGGCACGTGATCGCGCGGGAGAGGCGCAGGATCGAGCGTGGAGGCGGCGAAGACAGGACGGAGGCACTGCGGGCCGCGAAGGCAGAGATCAGGGCCACGCTCGCGGCCCTCGGCTACCGGATGCGGCTCCAGCGCGTGGCGCCAGAGCCGATCTCGACGCCCTGGCGCGAGCTCGCGCGCACGTGCTGGCCGGCGGGACTGCGGATTGATGGGCTCTGCGAGGTGGAGGTCGGAGAGGTCGAGGCGGCGAGGCTGGCTCGGGCGTTGATCCGCGCGACGTCGCGGCTCCTGGCCGAGAGGCCGGGGTTGAACCGGGCCTACCTCGACGGGCGCGTCTGGCAGCGCGAGAGCGCCGAGGTGGTTGTCTACGCGGAGCTGGCCCGGGACGAGATCGAGCCGCTGGTGCTCGACGCCTCGAAGCTCACGGACGAGGAGACGGCGGCCGCGCTGCGCACTGGCCTTCGGGCCGCGCTCCGGACGAGGCGTCACCCGCTCGCCGGGGTAGGGCAGGCGCTCATGCGCGCGTGGATCGAGGCAGGCTTTCTCGCGTCGCCTGGCGGCGCGGCGATCTCGGACTGCACGCGGAGCGGCATCACGGCGCCGCTCCCGGCGCTGATCCCGGGACAGGGCGTCCCGCTGGCCCTGGCGATCGGGACGCCTCAAGGCGGGACCGTAACGCTCGGAATCAGCATGGATCACCGGGTTTTCGACGCGGGTCACGGCGGGGAGGTACACGAGTGGATGCGGGAGCAAGTGCCGCGACTCCTCGCCGGGTGATCATCACCGGCGGCAGCGGCGCCGGGATCGGTGCCGCGATCGCAGACGCCTGCGAGGCGCGCGGATGCCAGGTGCTGAGGATGCAGCGCCGCGCGCCAGAGCGTGGGGAGTGGCGCGAGCTCGATCTGCGCTGGCAGCTCGCAAGGATCCGGCCGGCCGTCGAGCAGGCTATCTCGCAGCTCGGCGGACTCGACTGGCTGGTGCTCGCGTCCGGCGTCGGTGCCTACATGCCTGCCCTCTACGGCCGCAAGGACGCCGACGCTCACGAGTGGCAGGCAGAGGAGCAGCTACGAACAAATCTCACTGGCCCCGCGTTCGTCTTCGAGTCATCGGCCGAGGCCCTGATGCGTGGCGACGGAGAGCCGTCGTCTCGCGTGCTGTACCTGGGATCGACGATCGTGCGGCAGCCGCCGAAGGCGCTGGCCTACTACGCGGCGAGCAAGGCTGGTGCTGAGGCGTTCTTCCGCGCCGAGGCGCGGCGCTGGGCTGGGCGAGGCATTCGGATCAACGTGCTGGCGACGGGATGGACTGAGTCACCGATGGTCTCCGATCTCCTCCCGCGCGTGCGCGAGAAGATCCTGCGCGCGATCGCACTCGGCCGCATGGCGACGAGCGCTGAAGCTGCCGACATGGCGCTGCGCGTGCTCGACGGGCCGGACTACCTGTGCGGCGAGGTCCTCACGATGTCTGGAGGGATCTAGCGTGCAGGTGCGCGACGGCACAGCGGTCGTCACGAACGGCTCTGCGATCGTCTACGGGGTCTATCGGCTGACCCTTACGGGGGTGACAGGCACCTTCACGGCGGGCGAGACGCTGGCCTTCACGGGCTCGGGCGCCGCCGGAAAGACCATCAGCTACTCGGCGGGTGTGCTGTCGTGCTGGATCACGAGCACGGCGCAGCCGGCGGCGGCGGACGTGGTGGCGCAGACGCCGACGGCGGCCGGTGGCACGGTGAGCGGCATCGCGTTCGCGCCGGCGTGGACGACGAGCGGGATTGCGGCCGGGGCGATCTTCACCAAGCAGCGCTCGGGCGTCACCTACGACGTGGCATCGGTCAACACGCCTGGGAAGATCACCCTCGCGTCGAGCTACGCGGGCGCCACGGAGACACTGATCGCCTACTCGATCACAACCAGCTTCACGCCCGGGGCCGGGATCGCCTACGTGGACGACGGCGACGTGGACTTCGCGGCGATCACCCGCCGCGCGGCGCTGCGCA
>CAYOIG010000270.1:0-4282 GCA_964403915.1 uncultured Myxococcaceae bacterium | reverse complement strand
CTCCAATATTCTCGAAGGATTGGCCTGTTCCTACCCCCCGAGTGAGCGCCCTGCCATGTCCGGTCCCATCCGCCACGACTTCAACAAGCTCAATCGTCTGCCGCCGTACATCTTTGCCCAGGTCGTCTCGTTGATGGCGGCTGCCCGCAAGGCCGGCGAGGACATCATCGACCTCGGCATGGGGAATCCCGACCTCCCGACGCCCCCGCACGTGATCGAGAAGATCTGCGAGGCGGCGCACAACCCGCGCAATCACCGCTATTCCGCCTCGAAGGGCCTGCCGAACCTTCGCGCGGCCATCACCGAGTGGTACCGGCGGCGTCATGGCGTCGAGCTCGACCCCGAGAGCGAGGCGATCGCGGTGATCGGCGCAAAGGAGGGGCTCTCGCACTTCGTGCTGATGGCGATCGGGCCCGGCGACGTCGTGCTCTGCCCCGATCCCGCGTATCCGATTCACCAGTATTCCGTCATCATCGCCGGTGGTGATCTGCGCAAGGTCCCCCTCACGGCAGACTCGGACTTCTTCGCGAGCCTCGAGAACGCGATGCAGCGCACCTGGCCCAAGCCGAAGCTGCTGATGCTCTCGTTTCCGGCGAATCCGACCACCCAGGTGGTCGATCGCAGCTTCTTCGAGCGCGTGATCGACTTCGCGAAGGACAACGACCTCATGGTCGTTCACGACTTTGCGTATGCAGAGATCTGCTTCGACGGCTACGAGGCGCCGAGCATCCTCGAGGTGCCGGGCGCCCGCGACGTGGCGATCGAGTTCGGCTCGCTCTCGAAGAGCCACTCCATGGCCGGATGGCGCGTCGGCTTCGCGGCCGGCAACCGCGACATGGTGCAGGCCCTGACGCGCATCAAGAGCTACCTCGACTACGGCATGCCGCAGCCGATCCAGATCGGCGCGATCGTGGCGCTGCGCGGCCCGCAGGACTGCGTGCAGGAGGCCTGCGACGAATACCGCCTGCGCCGCGACACGCTGATCGACGGCCTCGCGCAGCCGGGCGAGGGGCAGTGGAAGATCGAGAAGCCGCTGGCAACGATGTTCGTCTGGGCACCGCTGCCCGAAGCCTTCCGGGCCATGGGCTCGCTCGAGTTCTCGAAGCGGCTGCTGAAGGAGGCGCAGGTCGCCGTCTCGCCGGGCATCGGCTTCGGTGAGGTCGGCGAGGGCTTCGTGCGCTTCGCGCGGGTCGAGAACCGGCACCGGATCCGGCAGGCCGTTCGCGGCATCCGGCGCTTCCTGCGCGAGTCGGCGCCGTGAGCCCGGCCGCCGCGAATCCGGCGCCGGTCGGCGTCGGCCTCGTTGGCTTCGGCACCATCGGCACGGGCGTCGTCAAGCTGCTCCAGCGCAACTACGAGGTGATGCGCGAGCGCCTGGGCTTCCCGCTCCGGATGGTCCGCATCGCCGATCTCGATACCGTGCGCGACCGAGGGGTCGATCTCTCGGGCATCCGCTTCGATGCCGATGCCACGGGTCTGCTCGACGATCCGGCCGTGGACATCGTCGTCGAGCTGATCGGCGGCTACGACGCCGCGCGGCGCTTCATTCTGCGGGCGATCGAGAGTGGCAAGCACGTCGTGACCGCCAACAAGGCGCTGCTCGCGCTGCACGGAAAGGAGATTTTCGACGCGGCGGCCCGCAAGGGGGTGGACGTCGCCTTCGAGGCCAGCGTCGGCGGCGGAATCCCGATCCTGCGGGCGCTGCGCGAGGGGCTCGCCGCAAACCGGATCCTCTCGCTGCACGGCATCATCAACGGCACCACCAACTACATCCTCACCGAGATGGAGCAGACCGGCGCGGCCTTCGAGACGGTGCTGAAGCGCGCCCAGGAGCTCGGCTACGCCGAGCTCGATCCGAGCTTCGACGTCGACGGAATCGACGCCGCGCACAAGCTCACGCTGCTGGCTTCGATGGCCTTCGGAGCGGAGCTCACCTTCAAGGAGGTGCCGACCGAGGGCATCCGGGGCATCACGCCCATCGATTTCGCCTCGGCCGCCGAGTTCGGGTACCGCATCAAGCTGCTCGGCATCGCGAAGTCACGAGCCAGCGAGAACGGGCGTGAGCGGATCGAGGCGCGCGTCCATCCCACCATGATTCCCGACACCAGCCTGCTCGCGAAGGTCGATGGCGCGATGAACGCGATCGCAGTGCACGGTGACGCCGTCGGGCCGACCCTGTTCTACGGCGCCGGCGCGGGCGAGATGCCCACGGCGAGCGCCGTGGTGGCAGACCTGATGGAGATCGCGCGCGAGATCCGGCGGGGGCGTGCGGGGCGCGTGGCACCGCTCTCCTATCTGCCCGAGGCGCTGCGTCCGAAGCCCCTGGTGCCCCTCGGCGAGATCGAGGCCCGGGCCTACCTGCGCTTCACCGCGCTCGACCGTCCGGGCGTGCTGGCGCGGATCACGGGTGTGCTGGGCGAGAACGGGATCGGCATCGAATCGGTGATCCAGAAGGGAAGGGGCCGGGCCGGTGAGTCCGTGCCCGTGGTGAT
This sequence comes from uncultured Myxococcaceae bacterium, assembly GCA_964403915.1. GTDB lineage: Bacteria > Myxococcota_A > UBA9160 > UBA9160 > UBA9160 > MYXO. The sequence continues at coordinate 1,790 of CAYOIG010000270.1, read as the reverse complement.
GCTGACGGACGTGTCGCGAGAGGAAGCCGTGCGACGCTCGCTCGCCCTGATCGACGGCCTCGCCGAGGTGACGGCGCCGACCTTCCTGGTGCGGATCGAGGAGGAGCTCTGATGACGGCGGGCGCGAAGCCGCGCTACCGGGCCTGGTTCCAGAGCCTCCACGATCCGGCCGAACGCCATGCGCTCGACGAGGTCGTCTACACCGCACGCGACGGCGGCCTGCTTCAGGTCGTCCACGACATGGACGAGCTGCGCAAGACACCGGCCGCGGAGTGGAAGGCGCGCTTCGAAGCCCGGGGCCACAAGAACTCCTGGCCGTATGGCTCGGGCGTCTGGGGCAAGAAGGAGTGGGTGCTCCCGGAGATCGACGACGAGAACGTCGTCTCGATGTACGAAGGGCATTCGAACCTGTTCTGGGCCGAGCGCTATGGCCGCGAGATCGGCGTGGCCGAGCTCTGGCTCAAGCTCTGCGGCAACTCGCACACGGGATCCTTCAAGGACCTCGGCATGACGGTGCTCGTGTCGCAGGTCAAGGAGATGATCGCTCGGGGCAAAAAGATCCGTGCCGTCGCCTGCGCCTCGACCGGCGATACCTCGGCGGCGCTCTCGGCCTACGCTGCCGCCGCCGGCATCCCGGCGGTGATCTTCCTGCCGCGGGGCAAGGTCTCGATCGCGCAGTTGATCCAGCCGGTGGCCAACGGTGCCATCGTCTTCACCCTCGACACCGACTTCGACGGCTGCATGGAGATCGTGAAGCAGGTGGCGTCTCGCGACGGCCTCTACCTGGCGAACTCCATGAACAGCCTGCGCATCGAGGGCCAGAAGACGGTTGGGATCGAGATCGTGCAGCAGTTCGACTGGGAGGTTCCCGACTGGATCGTGATCCCCGGCGGAAACCTCGGTAACGTATCGGCGCTCGCCAAGGGCCTCGACATGATGCTGGAGCTCGGCCTCGTCTCGCGACGGCCGCGGATCGTTTGCGCCCAGGCCCAGGCTGCGAACCCGCTCTACCTCTCGTACCTGAAGGAGTTCCGCGTCTTCGAGCCGATCGCCGCGCGGCCGACTCTCGCCTCGGCGATCCAGATCGGGAACCCGGTCTCGATCGAAAAGGCCATCGACGCCCTCGTGCGCTACGACGGCATCGTCGAGCAGGCGAGCGAGACGGAGATCGCGGAGGCCTGCGCACACGCCGACCGCACGGGCCTGTTCAACTGCCCGCATACGGGTGTCGCGCTCGCGGCCACGCGCAAGCTCGTCGATCGCGGCACGATCCGGAAGGGGGACCGCGTGGTGGTGATCTCCACGGCCCACGGGCTCAAGTTCGTGGACTTCAAGGTGAAGTATCACTCGATGACGCTGGAGGGCATCGCACCCGAGCTGCCGAACCCGCCCGTCGACCTTCCGGCGCGCTACGAGGTGGTGCGTGACGCCATGCTGCGCGAGATCGACGCGCGGTTTCCAGGCTAGCGGCGGCGCGCCGTGTTCACGGGCATCGTCGAGGCCATCGGCAAGGTGCTCCGCATCGAGCGGCACGAGGACAGGGCCGACCTGACGATCGAGGCGGGCATCGCCGCCGAGGGCGCGAAGACGGGCGACTCGATCGCCGTCAACGGCGCCTGTCTCACGGTGACGCGCGTGGCCGGCGGCCAGGTGACGTTCCAGGCCGTCGCCGAGACGCTGCTGCGCACGAATCTCGGCGATCTGGCGCCCGGCTCCGGGGTGAATCTCGAACGGGCGGGGCGCGCCCCCCAGCGACTCGACGGTCACGTCGTCCAGGGCCACGTGGATGC